>CAMOGZ010000047.1 GCA_946614405.1 uncultured Eubacterium sp.
GTAACGCCAGCAGATTCCATAGCGCTCAGAGCTCCGATGGAGTAGTCTCCGCCAGAACCGTACAGGCAGTCAGCGTCCTTGTGAGCAGCCAGCAGGTCTCCGGACTTCTGTACAGCCTCGGAAGGATCTGCGCAGCGAACGGTTCCCAGAACCTTTCCGCCCAGCTCTTCGAACTTCTCGGTGAATCCCTTAACACGTGCGTCATGGTTGGTGTCGCCCTGTGCAGCAGCAACGATCAGAGCGGTCTTGTGACCATCGTCCCATGCCTGCTGAGCCATCTTTGCACCAGTGATGGTGTCGTCTGTGGAAACAGCGCCTGCGAAGAACTCGTTCTCACGGAACTTCTCGATGGTGTCTTCACTGGTCGGATACTTGTCGCCCAGTGCGAACGGCATCTTAGCTTCTGCCATCAGGTCGTTCAGGGAGTTGTACAGAGTGTCAGCAGCACACCATACGACTACGCCGTCAACGCCGGAGGATACCAGGTTCTTGATGTCGGTGATTACGTTGTCAACGGTGAAGTTGTCGTTGGCAACCTTGATCTCAGAACCAGCAGTCTTGATTGCATAAGTGGTTTCTTTCTCGTTCAGGTCAAGAGGATAAGCACCAACACCAAAGTTGTTGTAACCGATGGTGTAGGAAGCGCCTGCGCTCTCGCCGCCTTCTTCTGCCGGTGCAGCCTCTTCAGAGGATCCGCCACCGCATCCTACTGCGAATACCATTGTCATTGCGACGCAGAGGAAAATGCTCAGTAATTTCTTTTTCATTTTTTAAGCCTCCTAAAGCTTCTCTCAATATACTTTTAGGTGATAACTGTGTGGGTTTCCATCCAGGGCCGGCATCCGTTCAGGAAACTCTTAATCTTTTTCTCTATTATAGTTGTCAGACTATTCTCTATCAAACCATGATTTTCCGTTACCTAGCGGCAAAAGTGATTAAATCTGCAAAGCCGCATAGTAACCGCCGGAAATGGCCTGGTAGATCTTTGCAACGTTGTTGCAGTCTCCGACAATATAATACTCATCAGCTGCATCACAGAGCTGGTCGACCAGGTCGTAAGGCGCCCGGAATCCCAGGGCACAGACCACGGTATCCGCCTCGATGAAGACGTCTTTTCCGTCCTTCTCGCAGAGAACGCCCTTCTCTGTGATCTCTTTGACCTTTGTATCCGTATGGATCTCCGCGCTTCTCTCCACCTCAGGCATCAGTCCGCCGCGGTAGAAGGAGTTTACCTCTTCCGCTACTGCCGACTTCATCTCGATGATGGAGACCTCATGTCCCTCGTCATGGAAGGCAATTGCCGCTTCCGATCCCACCAGGCCGCCGCCCATGATGGCGATGCGCTTGCCCAGCTTCTCCGGATGCAGTTCCGCGTCGATGGCCATGACCACGTTGGGGGAATCGATTCCCGGAATAGGCGGTTTCAGCTCATTGGAGCCGATGGCAACCACCAGAGCGTCCGGATCCATCTCACGGATATAGTCCGGCGTGACCTCGGTGTTCAGAACGACCTTCACACCAGACCGCTCCACACGGCGGGTCAGTACGCCGCAGAGTTCTTTGATATCATTCTTGAACCAGGCAGCTCCTGCAGGGTGCAGGTTTCCGCCCAGCTTGTCTGCTTTCTCCACCAGGGTAACGTCATGTCCTCTGGCAGCGCAGGTAATGGCAGCTTCCATTCCTCCCGGACCGCCGCCTGCGATCAGGACCTTCTTCGGCTGAGCCGCCTTATGTCCGGACCATTTGCAGAGTTCCTGGCCGGTCACCGGATTCACGGTGCACTTTACGGTCTCACTCTGTCCGGTCTCCGCGAAGCACTCGTAGCAGCGGATGCAGGGCGTGATATCATCCGCCTGATCCAGCAGGGCTTTGGTGGGGATATAGGGATCCGCCAGCTCGCCCCGGGCGATCTCCACGCAGTCTGCAAGGCCGTCCGCGATGATCTGCTCCATCTGAGCAGGATCCTTCAGAGCGCCCACGCAGGCCACCGGAGTCTTCACGTGCTTCTTCACTTCCGCAGCAAACTTCACGTTCACGCCTCTCTCATAGAAAGAGGAAGGATGGGTGCGGCAGAACAAAGCCGGATCTTCGTGGTTTCCACAGGATACGTTGATCAGGTCAACTTTATCATCCACCAGCTTGGCCACCTCGATGCACTCCTCCTGGGAGAGACCATTCTCAGAAAGGTCGTCTCCGGACAGGCGGATCTCGATGGGGAATCTGGGTCCCACAGCGTCTCTCACTGCCTGCAGTGCTTCCAGCATGAACCGGGTGCGGTTCTCGAAGCTTCCGCCGTATTCGTCGGTTCTGCGGTTCATCACCGGCGACAGGAACTGTGAGAACAGCCAGCCATGTGCAGCATGGAACATCAGCATATCGAAGCCGCAGTCCTTTACCAGCCTGGCAGCCTTTCCATAGGCTTCCACGATCTCGTGGATGATCTCTTTCGGCATTTCATAGACATGCCCCTGAGGCATATCCTCTTCACTGGGGCCATAGGCTTTGCCGTCTTTGCCATAGTCGCCGCCTACGGATGCCAGACCGCCGTACTTTCCGCCATGGGAAAGCTGGATGTTGGCATAGGCTCCGGCGTTGTGGATGGCACGGGTGGCTTCCGTCAGCTCCTGCTTGACCCCGAAGGAGTCCAGCTGAAGCTGTTTGTTATGTGATTTTCCCGTAGCAGAGTGTACGATAGCCTCTCCATAGGTGACCACCGCAGCTCCGCCCTTTGCTTTCTCCGCAAGATAGGCGATCATAGCCGGTGTGAAATGTCCCTCTGCACTAATCATCGCCGGGCTGGTGGGCGCGGCGATGATACGGTTTTTCAGTCGGATATTTCCAATGCGGAGCGGACTCATCAGGTTAGGATAACGTTCTTTCCCCGGATATTTCTTAGCTCCCATTTGTATTTCTCCTTATATTATTTCTTTACTCTCCACAGATACTGTCTCTGGGTTCCGTCCAGGTATGCCAGGACTTCGGATCCCATCATCTTACCGGACCAGTTGTCTACGTCAGTGGTCAGGCCTGCGATGTGCGGAGTCAGGGTTACGTTCTTCATCTTCAGCAGAGGATGATTAGCCGGAACCGGCTCCTGCCAGAATACGTCGATGGCAGCGCCTGCGATGGTTCCGTTCTGCAGTGCCTCAACAAAGTCTCTCTGGTCGATGACAGCAGCACGTGCGGTGTTGACCAGGATTGCAGTCGGCTTCATCTTATTGAACCAGTCCTTGTTAACGGATGCTCTGGTGGAAGGCAGTACCGGCAGGTGGATGCTGACGACATCACTCTCAGCCAGCATGGTGTCCAGATCAACCGGTCTTGCACCGTCAGCCTCGATCTTAGCAGGATCCAGATACGGATCGTATGCCAGGATCTCCATTCCGAATGCCTTGGCGCGGACAGCTACTTCACGGCCGATGGCACCGTATCCGGCAACGCCCAGCTTCTTTCCGTACAGCTCGAATCCGATGCCGTAGTCATCATACGGATGAGTTCCGTCCAGCGGTCCCCAGATAACGTTCTTGACGTCAGGTACATCATAGATATCCTCTACAGGCTCGCCCAGGTGCTCTCCCATGCGTAGTCCTGCGGATGCGATAGCCAGTTTACGTGCTTCTGCGATTATCAGACCGATGCAGAACTCAGCAACGGCAACGCGGTTTCTGCCCGGGGTGTAGGACAGCTCCAGGCCGGCAGCCTGAATTGCGTCGAAATCAACTGTGGCAGGGGTTCCCTTGGCTACGCCGATGAACTTCATTCCGGCATCCACCCATGCGTTGATGGTGTCAGCTCCGGCAACCTCGTCGCCCAGAACGATGAGCTCGTTGCCCATGCATTCTTCCTTGGTCTGCTCTTCTGTGACATTTCCCTTTCCGTGCTTCAGCTCACCACAGATGGTGACTTCGCATTCCTTTTCCAGTCTTTCCATTACGTCGCCCGGAAGCGGTGTGCAGATTGCAATTTTCTTCATGATTATTTCCTTTCACTACCTTATATTAACTTTAATTACTCTTTCTTTTCCAAATGGTGCAGCCAATGGCTACGATCCCGATCCCGATGCTTCCCAGAAGATATGCTCCCGTGGTGGTGGCGCCTCCGAAGAAGGCTCCGGACAATGTATTGATCACCACCGGTGAAATGAACTGGGAGAGGCAGAGGGCTACTGTCAGCAGAGAGGATGCCATGGGTGTGGAATCCGGATCCACCACCAGGGTCACCTCCGACATGGCCTTGGCGCAGTACACGCTCTGTGAGAATCCGCAGAACACCGCTGCCACCAGCAGCATGGGCAGATTCCCCGGGAAGAACACCATCATCAGATATCCCGCCGCAAGGGCGAACATCGCCGCCGGAAGTGTATAGCGTCCGGTGATCCGGGAGATCTTCCCCAGCAGGATGCCCATAATGATCTGGGCTACCGAGAAGACTCCGGTGATGGTCCCTGCAATGGCCGTATTGCCCTTCAGCGCACCGGCAAGATGCATGGACAGGTTCGTCGTGTAGATGATGATGAAGAACCCTTCCGCAAACAGAAACGCGGCCATGATGAAAACCTGACGGTTCAGCCGGATCTGTTTCTTCTGCCCGGTTGGGCTTTGTGCCACGGGTCTCTCCGGCAGGAGGATCAGCAGCAGCGCGAAGGATATGAATCCCAGGACGCTGAGATAATAGGAATAGCGGAAGTCCGCCTTCCCCACAAAGCCTGCAAGCGTGGTGACCAGCATCAGGCCGGCTCCCACCGAGGCTCCCTGGATCCCCATGACCTGGACCCGTTCATCTCCTTCGAAGAAGTCCGCCACCAGGGCCGTAACCAGCGATACCACGATCCCCAGCGCCACGCCGTACAGGGCTCTCGACGCAAACAGCAGACCAAAGCTGTCTGACAGAAGCGGGATCAATCCGCTTGCTCCGGCTACCAGCGCCGCGAACAGGAAAATTTTCTTCTTGCTAATATGTAACGCCAGCCACCCTGTCAGTACTGCAAACACGCATGCGACAAGGGTCGGCACAGTGATAAGCATCTGTACCAGGCTGACGTCTACTTCTGAATAATATTCATGTACGCTGGATAACACAGGAGACAAGCTGTGCTGCAGGCCATTGATCAGTGCAATGGCGAAGACTGATGCAACGACCCGAGCCTTGATGTTTCCTGTATTGTTCATTGTTTAATATGCTTTCTCGAGCAGGTCCAGAACGTCCTCTTTGGTGATGCCCTGACGCGGGTTGAATCCCAGAACAGGCTCCTTCAGAACGTCGTCTGCCAGCATATCGAAGTCTTTCTTCTCGATGCCCTGCTCGGACAGAGTCTTGATGCCCAACTGCTTGGTCAGTGCCAGCAGTGCATCGCCCAGCAGGTACTTATCCTTGTCCAGATCACCGGAAACTTCCAGACCGATGGTCTTGGCCAGGTCTACCATCTTCTCGGGGCAGACTTCTGCATTGTAGTGCATTACATAAGGCAGAACGCAAGCGTTTGCCATACCGTGAGCCAGACCGAAGTGAGCGCTCAGGGTGTGTGCGATACCGTGTACCAGACCCAGGTTTGCGTTGGAGAAGCTGAATCCGGTGATGATGCATCCCAGCATCATTCCTTCTCTGGCATCCATGTCATTGCCGTCTGCACATGCCTTGGGCAGGTTCTCATACAGGATGGACAGGCCCTTCAGAGCATTGTACTCGGTCAGCGGAGTAGCCATGTTGGAGATGTAGCTCTCTACTGCGTGGGTGATGGCGTCCATACCGGTTGCTGCGGTGACGCTGACAGGAACGGTTCTGGTCAGTTCCGGGTCAGCGATGACGTCGGATGCGACGATGTTATTATCGATGACAACGTACTTGACGACCTTCTCGGTATCGATCAGGGCACTGACGTTGGTGATCTCACTGGAAGTTCCGGCCGTAGTCGGAATGGCGATCAGCGGGAGGCACGGATTCTTTACCATGTTCATTCCGCCGTATTCACCGATCTTTCCAGGGTTGGTCATCAGGACGTTTACTGCCTTGGCCAGGTCGATGCTGGATCCACCGCCAACTGCCACGAATCCGTCAACCTTGGCTTCCTTGGCCTTTGCTGCGGCTTCCTCTACGACTTCGTTGGTGGGATTGGGGATCACGCCGTCAAAGATCACGTAAGGGATCTCTGCTTTCTCTACCTGGGCAACGACTTTGTCTGCGATGCCTGCTGCCTTGACTCCGCCATCATAGACGATCATGGCAGACTTCATATTATAGCCTTTGATGATCTCGG
This sequence comes from uncultured Eubacterium sp., assembly GCA_946614405.1. Classification (GTDB taxonomy): domain Bacteria; phylum Bacillota; class Clostridia; order Peptostreptococcales; family Anaerovoracaceae; genus Aminicella. The sequence goes on from CAMOGZ010000047.1 coordinate 6,254, forward strand.
AGAGGTCAGCCAGGGCGCCTCTTCCGAAATCGATATTGCTCTTAACAAAGAAATTGAAACTCATCATATACCTCCTGCTGTCGATTTGAATTATACTGCCTGGTCTGCTGCGATCAGTGCCTGCATCTGAGCTACAGCTTCTTCCGGCATTGGTTCAAATACGTTCAGCAGCTTTGCGTAGTAGTTGGTCTGAGCCATCTCTTCTACGTAAGTGGTAGCTGCCATAGCAGCCTTCATGTCCTTACCGCAGCACATCATACCGTGGTTCTTGATAACGCATGCTCTGCCCTTTTCGCCCAGTGCTTCTACGACTCTGTCAGCAACTTCGTCGGAACCCGGCATGGTGAACGGAACGATTCCAACAGGAACGAACTCAGCCTGCGGCGGAGTAACGGCCTGCAGGCCGCCGAACTTCTCCATAGCAGCGATGGTAGCGAACATACCGTGGGTATGAACAGTAGCGGTAACTTCCGGTCTTGCCTTCATAACAGCCAGGTGCATCGGAACCTCAGAAGACGGTTTGAACGGTCCGTCGATCCACTTTCCGGTCTCCAGCTCAACGATTGCGATCTGGTCAGCAGTCATATGAGTGTAAGGAATTCCGCTGGGTGTGATGGCAACTACAGGATCCTTGTCATCCTTCATAGCGATGTTTCCGGATGTTCCGTGGATCAGTCCCATCTCAACAGCCTGCAGAATTGCTTCCAGTACCTGGTTTCTGATGTTTTCGTATTTCATTTGCTTTTTCCTCCTGAAAATATTACAAAATAGTTTACTTTAATGGTTGCACTTATCATATTATTATTAGAAAATTTCTGCAATCTTATTTTTTCCTCTTTATAGAGGAAAGACAATCTGCTACAATGAAATGCAGGAGGACCTGAACATGAAATCACTGGATCTATCGTTACGTCAGAAGAAGCTGCTCCATGCCATGCAGCATACCAGCTCACCCAAGACGAGCTATGAGCTGGCCAGCCAGCTGAACGTCTCCACCCGTACCATCCGAAACGATGTGGTGAAGATCAATGATGAGCTGGCACCCCATCATGCTCAGATCGTGGCCCTGAAAAGCAAAGGCTATGAGTTTCAGGCGGAGGACCCCAAACTCATTGAATCCCTTAATCAGATCGATAACGCATTCTTCAGCAAAGAAAACCGTGTCCGGTACCTGGCCTTTGAGCTTTGTCTGGCAGAAGAGCCTCTGAACGTCTATGACCTGGAAGATGAGATGTTCATCAGCCACACCACTCTGGAGCATGCCCTGCGGGATCTTTCCGATGAGTTCTGTAAGAGGGCGCCCCGGATCCGCCTCATCCGGGCGAAAGACTTTGTATCCTTCGAAGAGGATGAGATCAAGCGCAGAGCCGTGCTGAACCGTCTCCTGCGGGAAAGCTGGAACTACCACGCCAGGAGCAACGCCTACTACCAGGACGACTTCATCGACAACGATGTCCTGGACTTCATCATCGACACCGTGTCCTACCACCTGGACAAGTACGACATCGAGATGGAAGACCCCTGCATCGTTTCCCTGAACCTGATCATCGCCATCATGTACTACCGCATCATCGACGGGCACTTCCTGGCTTATCGCCATCCTATGCCCAAGCAGGATGCAGACGTAGGCAAAGCCACCGACGAGATCTTGGATTCCTTGGAAAAGCGTCTGGAATGTTATATCGGCCCGGAAGAACGAGATGAGATCTATCTGCAGATCCTCAGCCACCGAATCGTTGACATCAGTTCCATCCGCCGGGAGGACGTGCCTCATTACTTCGGTCCCGTGAGCATTCAGATCGTGGATGAATACCTGAAAGCCATCCGGGACTTCTTCCGCCTTGACATGACCGATGATGACGAGTTTTACCTTTCCCTGCTGCAGTTCATTCAGAACATCCAGAAGGGACACCACACATACAACGAGCAGTTCTCCCCGGATGTGGTGAAGCGTCATCACCGCATCGAGATGGTGCTGGCCAACCTGTTCCAGCCCATCGCCCGGGAGCATCTGGGATATGAACTGAACGAGACACGGCTGATTTATCTGTCCTATCTCGTATCCGGCGGTCTGGACCACTTCATCAAGCACCACCCGGGCCGGAAGATCCGCACCGTCATCGCCTGCCACATGAACCAGCCGGTGGCCTGGGCCCTGAAACGCAAAGCCCGGTTCCACTTCGGCAATCATCTGGAGGTCACGGACCTGCTGCCGGTATATAAGAAGAACTCTTTCGATTTCTCCAATACCGACCTGGTGCTGACCACTGTACAGAAGAAGATCACCAACAATCCATCCACCACTACTCTGTACATCTCGGAATTCTTCAACGAGTCCGACCAGGAACAGGTGGACCACTATATAATGGAAAACACTCTGAAACTGCTGTACTCCAGAGACACCTCACTGGTCCGTTACTTCCGCAATGCCTGGTGGCATGAATGCTGCACCTTCAGTTCCGTGAAGGAACTGATGCAGACCGTCACCGAAGAGTTTGTCGAGAAGGAGATCTGCAACGAGGATTTTCAGGAGGACATCCTTTCCCGGGAGAAGAACACCACCTACGCCATCTTCCCCGGTGTGGTCCTGCTGTACTCCCTGATCCCGGCAAGGAAAACCCAGTTTTCCATCACCACCATGGATCACCGGATCACCTGGAACTCCCATAAGATCCGCATCGTGGTCACCGCAGCCTTCTCCAAAAAAGACATGCCCCTGGTCATGCGCCTCACCAACCTGCTGTACGAGGATGCCTACGACCTGGACTCCTTCAAGATGCTGAAGACCAAGCCCGAACTCCAGGAGTACATTTCCAACTACCCGTCACTGCTGCTGCGGGTGAAATAAGATCCAAAAGATAGAAAAGGGACTGCTGCACATATATGCAGCAGTCCCATTTTTTAGTTCAGTTACAGACTGGCAACGGTGTCTTTCAGACTTGCCAGGTCGCTGTCCAGATGCTTGTACATCTCAACGT
>CAMOGZ010000048.1 GCA_946614405.1 uncultured Eubacterium sp.
CCGGCAGAACCGGAAGCTCCGAAGGCAGAAGAAGCACCTGCTCCTGCACCGGCTGCAGAGGATCAGGTTGAAGATATGGCTGATTATCTGAGCCAGATCAACCGGGAGCAGATCTCCCTGGCAGCACTGCTGAAGGCAGCGTCCAAGCAGGATCTTGGCGGACTGAAGGCAGCCGCACCGGCAGAAGAGCCTGCAGCACCGGCCCAGCCGGAACCGACACCGGCACCGGTGGCAGAGCCTGTTGCTCCGGTCGTTGAGCCTGTCGCAGAGCCCGCACCGGAAGTGAAGCCTGAACCGGCCGCTGAGCCTGTGGCACCGGTCCAGCCGGAACCGACACCGGCACCAGTAGAAGAGCCTGTAGCTCCGGCTGTGGAAGAGACCATCGAGCCGGTTGCCAAGGCACTGGATGAGCAGTCCTTACCGGAAGTAGAAGCACCGGTATTCTTTGAGGGCGAGATGCCGAAGCCGGAGCTGGTATTTGCCGCACCGGAAAAGGCAGAAGAGCCTGCAGCAGAGGAAGTAAAGGCAGAGCCCGCTCAGGAGACCACATTCGCAGATCTCTTTGCTCCCACTATCAAGGAAGAGCCGAAGGAAGAGCCTGCACCGGCACCGGCCGTGGAGCCTGCCGCACCGGCAGAGCCCGAACCGGTTTACAGAACCGTCGATGATGAGTTCGATCCTGAGAAAGAATTGGCTTTGTTCCGCGCAAGAGTAGAGCAGCAGATGGGCATCAAGGTTGAGCCGGAGAAGCCGGAAGAGCCGGCAGCACCGGTCCAGCCGGAACCGATCGCACAGCCCGCAGCCCCGGCACCGGCCGTGGAGCCTGCAGCACCGGAGAAGCCGGTGGCTGAGCCTGTGAAGAAACCGGAACCTGCACCGGCAAAACCGGAACCGAGACGCGAGAGCATCGAGGATCTCTTCGGCAAGCCGCAGCAGAAGGCACCGGAGAAGAGCATCGAGCAGCGCGTTGCAGAGGATTCTGCAGTAAAGGCTCCGGCAGACAACCGGATCACCTATCATGACGTATTCCGTGACGAGATCCTGGCAGAACAGGAAGGCAAGAAGAAAGAGCCGAAGAGCCACATTGGCCTGAAGATCCTGGCTGTGATCCTGCTGATCCTGATCGTCGTCGAGATCGCCGTCATCGCCATCAAGTGGGCAGCACCGGAGAGCGCAGCAGCGATCCGTCTGCAGGATATTTTCAACAGCATCTATGGAGCTTTGACATCAATAGGGAGTTAACCATAAAGGGATTGGAGGAATAGAGTTTTGAAATATGCAAAAGGACCGGCTGCGCCGAAACCACGGCGCCGTACCAGCGTTGTGATCCTGTTTATCGTAGTCATCATCGCGATTTTGCTGCTTCTGGTCAACTTCATTACGGACTGGATGTGGTTCGCGGAGATGAAATATGTTCCCGTATTCTTCACACAGCTGTTCACCCAGCTGAAAGTCGGAATACCGACCTTCATCATCGTGTTCCTGCTGGTGGAATACTACCTGCGAAGTTTAAGAAAGGGCTATTTCCAGAAGATCGTATCTCACGAAGAGACGGATATGAAGAAGCTCGGGCGGTATACCAACCTGGTGGCCCTGGCATTCTCCGTCATTGTGGCATATTACACATCGAACCAGCTGTGGTTCAAGATACTGGAGTTTACCAACAGTACCGACTTCGGAAAGAAGGATCCGCTGTTCCATCAGGAGATTTCCTTCTACATATTCAAACTGGACTTCCTGAAGGTCCTGAATGAACTTCTGATCGCAGTGATCCTGCTGATCGTCTTCATGACCGTTCTGTACTACATGATCCTCATCGTGATGCACAGCCCGGATATCATGAAGGAAGAAGAGGAAGACACAGCAGACTTTACCGAAGATGATGAAGAGCGTTACACCGGTAACGCCAACCCATTTGGAAATGACACACCCTTCGGACGTGTCTTTGACAACATCAACACCAGAAGACCAAGACGTCCGGCAAGACCCAAGAAGAGCTTCGACGACAACAATTTCAAACAGCTTCTGGGGATCGCTTCCCATCAGCTGACCGTCCTCGGAGTGGTATTCTTCCTGATGCTGGGACTGGACTTCTTCCTGAAGCAGTTCGATCTGCTTCATGCACACACCGGTGCGGTATACGGCGCCGGATTTACCGACATCAACGTCACCCTGTGGATGTTCCGTGTTCTGATCGTCCTGTCTGTACTGGGCGCCATCATGACCGCGATCCACATCCGCAACAGACAGATCAAGAAGATCTTCACCATCCCCGTGATCATGATCGTGGTGGGAGTCATCGGAGTCGGCCTGGGAATCGTGGTGGAGAGCCTGATCGTTCAGCCGGACCAGCTGAACAAGGAAGAGAAATACCTGGCCAGAAACATCGAGTATACCCAGTATGCTTATGAACTGGATGATGTAGACGTAAAGAGCTTCTCCGCATCCGACAGTCTGACCAGCAAGGATATCAGTGACAACAGTGCCACGATCTCCAACGTACGTATCAACGATTACAACCCGGTCAAGACTTTCTATAACCAGACACAGAGTATCCGTCAGTACTACACCTTCAACGGAGTAGACGTAGACCGCTACCAGCTGAACGGCGCACTGACCCAGACCTACCTGTCTGTGAGAGAAATCGACGAGGGCAAGATCAGTGATACCTGGCTGAACCGCCACATCAAGTACACCCACGGATACGGACTGACCCTGTCCAAGGTAAACACCGTAACCGCCAGCGGACAGCCGGATGTACTGGTGAAGAACATTCCGCCGGAATCCAGCATCAACGAGATCGACATCAAGGAGCCGCGGATCTACTTCGGTGAACTCACCAACGATTATTCCCTGGTGAACACCTCCGAGGAAGAGTTCGACTATCCGGACGGAAGCGAGAACAAGTACACCAAGTACGAAGGAAAAGCCGGAATCAAGATGGGCCTCTTCGCACGTGTCATGTTCGCGATCCGGGAAAACAGCCTGAAGATGCTGGTTTCCACCAACATCAACAGCAATTCCAAGATCCTGATCTACCGGAACATCAATGATCGTGTCCGGAAGATCATGCCGTATCTGAGCTATGAGGATGATCCCTATGCAGTGACCAGCGATGGCCGCATCTACTGGATCATCGATGCATATACAACGAGTTCCTACTATCCGTATTCCCAGCCTTACAGTGGTGAGCAGGGAACGACGAACTACGTCAGAAACTCCATCAAGGTCGTGGTGGATGCCTACAACGGTGATGTAAACTACTACATCGTCGACGAGAAGGATCCGATCGCCAAGACCTACCAGAAGATTTATCCGGCACTCTTCAAGGATTTCAAGGATATGCCGGAAGGCCTGAAATCCCACATTCGTTATCCGAATGCGCTGTTCCAGCTGCAGGCGAATATCTACACCCGTTACCACATGAACAACGTCAACGTGTTCTATCAGAACGAGGATATGTGGGATATCGCCAACGAGACCTACGGAACCAAGACCAAGAAGATGACGCCGAACTACTACATCGTCAATCTGCCGGGTGAGAAGGAAGCCGAGTTCATCAACTCTATTCCGTTCACTCCGAGAGATAAGAAGAATATGACGGCGCTGATGATCGCCAGAAATGACGGCGCCAACTACGGCAAACTGGTCCTCTACCAGTTCCCGAAGAGCAAGACCGTCTATGGTGCGGAGCAGGTGGAAGCGCTGATTGCGCAGAACACCAAGATCTCACAGGACTTCGCTCTGTGGTCGCAGGCAGGTACCGATTACAGCAGAGGTAATCTGTTCGTCATTCCGATCAACGATTCCCTGCTCTATGTCGAGCCGATCTATCTGGAAGCGAAGAACTCCGCGATTCCGGAAGTGAAGAGAGTCGTAGTAGTCTATGGCGACAAGATCGCATACCAGTCCACACTGGGAGACGCTCTCACCGAGATGTTCGGTGACAGCGGCGGCGCAGATGAGTCCGGAAGCCTCAGCGGTGAAACCGGCGACGATTCCAAGAAGATGACCAAGGATGACTACATCAAGATGGCACAGGATGCTTACGACAAGGCACAGGATGCCCTGAAGGACGGCGACTGGACCAACTATGGCAAGTACATGGATCAGCTGGAGGATGCGCTGAGCAAGATCTCGTCATAACGGAAAAAAGAGATAAATACCAGCCTGAGGGACATTCATTTCGAATGTCCCATGGCTTTTTGAAAGAAGGGAGATGTTACATGCTGGATTTCGATACCGATAAGATGTTATTCACCATACCGGCGGATAAGCACGGCTGTGACGATGTAAAAGCGATTTTGAAAGAACACCCGGAAGTGAAGTTCGTCTCCTTCGTGGGAATCGACATGGGAGGACACGACACGGATGAGAAGATCCCCGTGAAGGCCTTCCTGGAAGACATGGAGAAGATGCTGGAAAATGGCGTACAGACCGACGGTTCCTCCGTTGCTCTGCCGAAGATCGCAGATCTGGGCAACGCCAAGATCGACATCATTCCGGACCGGAATGTGAACTGGTACGTGGACTACAACTTCCGCAACATCGGAAATCACACAGGACTGCCGGTGGGAACGCTGAGGATTCCTTCCTTCCTGGTGCATAATGAGTCCTTCTGGTGCGGCTCCCGCGTGATCCTGCGGGACGCTCTGAACTACCTGAAGAAGGAGCTCCGGGAAGAGTTGAGGAAGCACCCCTACGTCTTCGAGTATATCGACGGCGCAGACAGTGTGGATGACATCGAAGACTTCATCATCACCAGTGCTACAGAGCTGGAGTTCTGGGTCAAGACCCCCGACGACAAAGGCGACCGGGAGCAGCTCTTCATCGCCCAGACTCTGAAAGAACAGTACTGGAAGAGAACCTACGGTGAGGTCCGTACGGCTCTGGAGGAGACCCTGATCATCCTGGATAAATACGGATTCGAAGTGGAGATGGGCCACAAGGAAGTCGGCGGTGTCAAAGCCAAGATGGGATCCGGCGGTCACTATGACCACGTCATGGAACAGCTGGAGATCGACTGGAAATATGCGGACGCCATGCAGGCTGCCGATAATGAGAATCAGATCAAGTACGTCGTGCGTGATCTCTTCACCCGCTACGGACTGGATGTGACCTTCATGGCCAAGCCCTTCGACGGCGTTGCCGGAAACGGTGAACACACCCATATCGGACTGGCCGCCAAGACCAAGTCCGGTAAGGTCATCAGCCTCTTCGCGCCCCAGGACATGAAGAAAGACTTCATGAGTCCTTTGGGATTTGGCGCGCTGATGGGAATGCTGAAGAACTATGAGGTGATGAACCCCTTCATCAGTTCCTCCAACGACTCCCTGAACCGACTGAAACCGGGATTCGAAGCGCCGGTATGTATCGTTACCTCTCTGGGCAAGGCAGTGGACAAGCCATCCCGTAACCGTACCGTACTGGTGGGTCTGATCCGGGATACCAAGAATCCGCTTTCCACTCGTTTCGAGCTCCGTGCTCCCAACCCCAAGAGCAACACCTATCTGGTGCTGGCCACGGCCTACATGGCCGTCATAGACGGAATCAAAGCCGTCCTGGCACAGGAGAAGACTCCGGATGAACTGGAGCAGTCCCTGTCCAAGCAGTATGGAGAAGAAGATTTCTATCTGGAGAAAGACCGGGAATACAGAAGTGAAGAGGACGTATTCGAGTATTATACGGAAGAAGAACGTGAGCGTCTCTTCGGCCGGGCTCCGGCTACAGTCTGGGAGAACCTGTGCGCCTTTGATCAGTATCCCGAGAAGTGCGAGGTCTTCAGCCGCGGTGATGTGATCTCACCGATCCTGTTCGAGTCATATAAAGAGCAGACTTTGTCCCAGTGGAAGCTGGAGCTCCACGACCGGCTGATCCCCAACACCATGGACTTCATCCGGTCCTGCCGCAAGGTCCACAGGGATGACGATTTCTCCGACTATGACATCAAGAACTGGCTGGCGATCGACAAGATCCGTCACGAACTGGGCAAGGACACCATCACTGAGAAGTGCTTGCTGACTCAGACCAAGGAAGCCCTGGACGCCGAGGATTACGACCGCGCATCCGAGCTGCAGCTGGCCATCAAAGCCCGCGTGGCTGAACTTACTGAACTATACAATCGTTATAAGAAGAATTTACTGTAGGAGATATTATGCTTGATATTAAGAGAATCAGAGAAGATTTCGAAGGAGTGAAGGAACGGGTAGAGTACCGCGGCAAGGGAGATTTCGGCATCGGCGACGTGAAGAAATACGATGACGAAAGACGTGCCCTGCTGGCCGATGTAGAGGCCATGAAGCACCGCCAGAAGGTGGTTTCCAAGGACATCCCCAAGCTGAAGAAGGCAGGGGAGGATACCACCCAGATCATGGCGGAGATGAAAGAACTCTCCACCAAGATCAAGGAAATGGACGGCAAGCTCTCCGAGATCGAGGAAAACCTGAAGAACGCACTGCTGAATGTTCCCAACACCCCGGCTGAAGGCGTGCCCTTCGGCAAGGACGATGCTGATAATGTAGAGATCCGCAAGTGGGGAGAACCCACCCAGTTTGACTTTGAGCCCAAGGCTCACTGGGACGTGGGAGAGGACCTGGGGATCCTGGACTTTGAGCGTGCTGCCAAGATCGCCGGCGCCCGGTTCACCGTGTACAAAGGCCTGGGTGCCCGCCTGGAGCGTGCCATCGCATGCTTCATGCTGGACCTGCACACCATCGACCAGGATTACACTGAGATCCTGCCGCCCTTCATGGTCAACCGCAATGCCATGACCGGAACAGGCCAGCTGCCCAAGTTCGAGGACGACATGTTCTACCTGCCCCAGAAGGATTTCTTCCTGATCCCCACCGCAGAGGTCCCGGTGACCAACCTGCACGGAGGCGAGATCCTGGCCGAGGAAGACCTGCCGATCCACTACACCGCCTACACTCCCTGCTTCCGCGCTGAGGCCGGCTCTGCAGGCAGAGACACCCGCGGCATCATCCGCCAGCACCAGTTCAACAAAGTCGAACTGGTCAAGTTCTGTAAACCGGAGGATTCCTGGGACGAGCTGGAGAGCCTGACCCTGGACGCTGAGGAAGTCCTGAAACAGCTGGGACTGCCCTATCACGTAGTGAAGCTCAGCTCCGGAGATCTGGGATTCTCTTCCGCAACAACCTATGACATCGAAGTATGGATGCCAAGCTATGGCCGCTACGTGGAGATCTCCTCCTGCTCTAACTTCCTGGATTTCCAGGCCAGAAGAGCCAACGTGCGCTTCCGCAGAGACGGAGGCAAACCGGAGTTTGTCCACACCCTGAACGGATCCGGACTGGCAGTGGGAAGAACCACCGCAGCCATCCTGGAGAACTTCCAGCAGGAAGATGGCAGCGTCGTGATCCCGGAAGTTCTGAGAAAGTACATGGGCGGCGTAGAGCGCATTACCAAATAGCAGCATGAAACATATAGTCGGACGAATTTTTAGCGTATTATTCAGCCGGATGGTCATCCTGATGGTGCTGATCCTGGCGCAGACGGCGTATCTGTTTGTCCTGTTTTTCAGGCTGTATGAGAACGTCCACTGGGTCAGCTACGTGATGAACACCCTGGCGCTTGTCATGTCCCTCTATGTGATCTGGCGAGACCGTGATCCAGCCTATAAAATAGGCTGGATCCTTTTGATATGCCTGTTTACGGTGGTGGGAGTGCCCCTGTATGCTTTGTACGGGGACAAGAAGCCCTCCCGGCACCTGCGCCGGCGCATCGACTCCGTGGAGAAGCAGCACCGGCTGGACCTGACCCAGACGGAAGACCTGCGGACCGTGGGCGGCACCACCCGCATGAAGCGCACCGTGGAGTACGTGGCGAAGTCTGGACCGTACCCCGCCTGGGCCCACACCGGGACCCGGTATTACGAAGTGGGAGAGCGGTTCTTTGAGGATTTCCTGGAGGACCTGGCCATGGCGGAGCACTTTATTTTCCTGGAATATTTCATCATCTCCCGGGGGAGTCTCTGGGATGAGATCGCGAAACTGCTGAAACAAAAGGCGGCGGAAGGGGTGGATATCCGCATCATTTACGATGACGTGGGCTCCATCAACTGCCTGCCTCGGAGATTTGTGAAGGAGATGACCGATGCAGGCATCCGGGTGCTGGCCTTCAACACCGTGAAGCCGCTGCTGTCGCTGGTCTATAACAACCGCGACCACCGCAAGATCGCAGTGATCGACGGATACATCGGATACACCGGCGGACTGAATATCGGGGATGAGTATGCTAACCGGAGGGTCCGGTTCGGCCATTGGAAGGACACCGGCATCCGCCTCTACGGAAATGCCGTGTGGAACTTCACGGTGATGTTCCTGAATATGTGGAATGCCTTCTGCAAGCCCGCTGACCGGGTGGAGGGGTACCATCGCTACGGCCCCCACGTCTACCATCCCGGCGAGTTCGGCACCGATGGCATCGTGCAGCCATTCTCGGATACGCCTCTGGACGAGGAGAATCTGGGACAAAACCTTTACATGGAGATTCTGAATCAGGCGGAGGATTATGTGTTCATCTACACGCCCTACCTGATTCCGTCATCGGAGATGATGACGGCTCTGACCCTGGCGGCCAAGCGCGGGGTGGACGTGCGGCTGGTGACTCCGGGCATCCCGGACAAGCCTCTGATCTTCGCCATGACACGTTCCTATTACGCGCCGCTGATGGCTGCGGGACTGACGATCTATGAGTACACTCCGGGCTTCATCCATGCCAAGAGCTTCGTCAGCGACGACCGCATCGCAGTGGTGGGGTCTCTGAACGTGGACTTCCGGAGCCTGTTCCTGCACTTCGAGTGCGGGACACTGCTGGTGGATTCCAGCTGCATCGCAGAC
>CAMOGZ010000049.1 GCA_946614405.1 uncultured Eubacterium sp.
GGGATCTGCACCGGAGAACCCTGCCGCCAGATCAAGAATAAACTGTCCGATGAGCTTCTGCGCATCGAGGCAGAGAACGTCCGCGCCGTATCGGCACCACAGGTCATGGAGATCTCCATGAGCTCCCTGAAGAAGGCTATGGCCGACGGCGACATGGAAAACGGCGCCGTGATGGCGGGGCAGATCGCACCCCTCATCAAGGAATCCCGCACCGTGCAGGAGATCATTGACGGCGTTCTGGCAGAAACCAGAGAAGTCCTGAATAAGATCAACGGTTTTGAACTTTAAATAGAACAGGAGGAGACGAATATGGATATGAGTAAACGAGTTCCGGTCACTGAGGAGGATAAGAAGAAGAGCTATTATAAGTTCTTTGAGCGCGAGATGGTTCCTCCGGCACCGGAGAAATTCGCCAAGATGGTACAGGGTCCCATCACCCCGGATAAGGCTCTGCCGTTCCATGAGAGAAACAGACTCTTTGAGCCGGGCTACCTGGAAGAGGAAGTGGGCTGGTGCGTTATGCCGGATGGAACCGGATACCTGGCCAACCTGACCCAGATGCCGGGCGTCACCACCGAGATGTTCGACTGGTTCTTCGCATGGCACGGTCTGGACAACCTGAGATATAAGATCTGGGATCCGGAAGATCACTATGAGGCAGTGACCCAGAACCGCATCAAGGCTCTGGATCCGGATCTGACATATAAAGAAAAACTCTGGGATACCACCCATGAGATCCTGGAAGACACCGGTATGGGCCCGGATCACATCGTGATCAACTTCAAGCACCCGGGCAACATGGGCTTCAAGAGTGAGCTCATCGGAACCCCGGCATGCTCCAGCATCGTCTGCGGTAAGGGATTCGGCAAAGGCCAGCCGCCATTTGCTCTTCCGAAAACCTTCATGACACACTTTGTTCGCGAGATCGAGGGAGGCATCGAACTCCGCTCCCGCTTCTGGATGGGATGGACCTATGAGAATGGCAAAGACGTGAAGGATCTGCCGGACGGCATGCGGTTCCCGGACATGGCGCCGATGTCCCTGGCACTCCACAACATCAAAGAATTCACCAACCTGGCAGCGATCCTGCCCGAACTGTTTGAAGAAGAAAAGAATAATTGGTAGGAGGGAGAAGTATGATTTACACGAACCATAAGATCGAGTTCGACGCTGAGAAATGCATAGGCTGCCAGATCTGTTACAAAGCCTGCTTCGTTGATGTCATTCGCTGGGATGAAGAGGCTAAGAAGCCGATCTTCAAATATGTCGGAGACTGTGAGCACTGCAACTACTGCGAGATCAAGTGCCCGGTGGGCGCCGTAAAGGTGATCCCGGACTTTTCAAGCCAGAGCTTCCGCCAGACCTTCGACATTTATTCCAAGAATAACACCAGCCTGAGATAGAGAGGAGAGAAACGATGCAGAAACAGGAATTCAAAACTGAAAAAATGTCCGCGGATATCCTCATTATCGGAGGAGGGATCGCAGGACTGACTGCGGCTGTCGCTGCCAAGGAAAAGAATCCGGATGTGGATATTCTGATCGTGGAGAAGCAGACGGCCGGATACTCCGGAAAGGCCAACAAGGGCGGCGGCGTTCTCCAGTACTTCGATCTGGAGAAGGTGACTCCGGAGATGTTCAATGAATATCACGCTTTCACCATCGGCGGTTTTCTGGCCAATCAGAACCTGCTGAAGAAATACGTTGCCATGAATAACGAGATGCTGGACCGGCTGGAGCGCTGGGGCGTCAATGTTCCGAAGAACCGCATCCCCACGGGTCCGCTGACCTACATGGTAGGACTGGATCTGGACATCACCATCAAGATGCGCAAGAAGGCAGAGTCCCTGGGCGTCCGTTTCCTGGATAAGACCACCATATCCGACCTTCTGACCAACGATGGCAAGATCGCCGGCGCTGTTGGCTACAGCATCCTGGACGGAACCTTCTACGTATTCGAAGGCAAGACCGTGATCCTTTGTACCGGAAGCCAGAACTACCGTATCGGCTCCATGTGGAGTAACGGAAGAGGCGACGGATTCCACGCAGCATACCGTGCCGGAGCGCAGATGAGAAATCCGGAGTTCGGAAACTTCGCTCAGTTCTTCCGTGTCAACAGCAACCGTGAGTGCGTGTTCTGCGAGAACGTGCTGTACGATGCTTATGGCCAGAATCTGACCAAGAACTTCCGCCGTTTCCCGGAGCCGGATATCACCTCCAGCGCTGTTGCTGAGTGGTACAACCAGGTATCCGCAGGAAGAGGCCCGATCTACGTACATCCTCATGAAAGTGAACTCACAGATAATGAGACCATGATGTTCTATGCATGGGAGCGCCCCTACGGCCTGAAGTTCTGGCAGACTGACTTTGAGAAGGATCTGACTGTCGATAAAGAAGTCAATGGAGGATACGAGGTCGTTCCGGGCTTTGTGGGCGAGCAGTCCCCGGTCAAGGTCGATGAATCCATGGAGACCACCATCGACGGCATGTTCGCTGCCGGTGACGTCTGCTACGACGGTTCCTGCGCACCTGGCGCTGTTCCGGCTCCTCCGGGAAGAAACAGAGGCTCCGGCATCCTGAACGCCGTATTTGCCGGCATCGTCAGCGGTGAGGAAGCAGCTGTGAAGGCCGCTGCAGTACCTCAGCAGCCCATCGATGAGGCCATGGTGGCAGAGATGAAGGAAGCAGCCTACGCTCCGCTGTTCCGTGAGGAAGGCTACGAGGCTGTGGAAGTCGTCGACAAAGTACAGGACATCATGTGCCCGATGGAAAACTCCGTCTACATGAGCCAGCACCGTATCGACATCTGCCTGCGGAAACTGGAGAAGGTGAAGGAAATGCTGCCGAAACTGAAGGCAGAGGATTTCCACTACCTGGTGGCATGCCATGAGGCAGAGGCCATGGTCTTCTCAGCAGAGATGCACTTCCGCGCAGCCAACATGAGAAAGGAATCCAGAGGATGGTTCCTCCGTGAGGATTACCCGCAGATGGATAACTCCAACTGGCTGAAGTGGATCGTCGTGGAAAACGACAACGGCGAGATGAAATTCTCCACAGAGGATGTTCCAATCGATGATTATCCGGTGAAACCACCGCCATTCAACGGTTAAACATCATTATGTACCCTGAAGGCAGCCCGCTCCGGCGTGGCTGCCTTTCCTTTTTGTTGCGGCACTTATACACGTATGGTATAATTTGACTGTCAATATTTGAGGAAAAGGAGGAAAGCATGAAGAAGAGGATCTTTAGTGTTCTGTTGGCAGCAGTTCTGGTGTTCGCTTTGACTGCTTGTGGCGGCAGCGATGATGCAGAGGCTGCCAAGGAAGCAGAGCAGGCTGTGGAAAATGTCAACGTGGTCCTGATCAACACTGATGGATTGGGACAGATCGCTTCTGCGGCGGAAGGGGAGGAAATAGAATTCAGTGACGAAACACCGATGTCTTCGGCTCAGCTGAACGTGCCGGAGGGCGATTCCTACACCATCGCGGCCAAGCCTGACAAGGGCTGGAAGTTCGTGAAATGGACAGAGAATGGAGAGGACTTCTCCACAGATGAGGAGATCGTGGTGACCCCGGAAGACGATGCGACCTATGTGGCTGTATTCGAGGAAGAGTAATCAGTATAGAAAGCAAAAGAAAACAGGACATGAGTCAGATCTCGTGTCCTGTTTTTTACCTAAGTCTAGTCCATCACCTTGTCCAGTACCTTGGTAAAGAGGCGGACGATGTAGCCGGAGATGATGGCGGCGATGATGGTTCCTTCTCTGACGCCGTAGAGTCCGTGGCGCAGGGGCAGGATGATGGCGATGGCGATGGCCACCATGGTGCAGTCGGTGATGGTCTTGATCAGGTCGAAAGACTTGCCCGCGCGGAGCGCGATGGCTTTGTTCAGGGCGTCCAGGGGCAGATAGATCAGGTCCACCTTGACCTCCAGGGCAATGGAGAAGGACAGAATCACGGTGCCCACCAGCAGCCACAAAATCTTCAGCCCGTAGCTTCCGATGGGAAGGACCACCAGTACTCCCATGAAGAAGTCCACGAAATAGCTGAGGATCACTGCGGGAATGAGCTGAGTCAGCTGAAAGAGCTGAAAGTCTTTCCGCAGAAGCACCACCTGAAGTGCCATCTGGATCAGGCTCAGAACGAAGAGATACTCTCCGATGGTGAACCGGTCGTATACGATGGACAGAACGTTAGGGATGCTGGTGGCCGGGACGGTGCCCAGCATGGCGGTGGTGATGAATGCGACCCCGAGTGCGTTCAGGATCACGGCGATGATAGTCAGTGCCCAGCGGGCAGCGATATTGTTATTCATAGGTGTCTCCATTTCGATTCAACAAAGTCGGTCTGTTTTTTTCTACCACAGAGTCGCAGAGATGTCAATAGAAGGCAGGGGATGGATTGATTTGACAGGCATCCTGTAGTAAAATATAAAGTGATATATTATAAGGAAAATGAGGTAAATGAGGATGAAACAGATGATACGTAAATCAGCTGTTCTGCTGCTGATCGTCATGATGGCGGCTCTGGCAGGCTGCGGACAGAAGGAGAGCAGTGAGGAAAGCGCAGAGGCTAAGGCAGAGGGAATCGGCATCCACCACGTGGAGATCGCCATCGCAGACTATGGAACCGTGAAACTGGAACTGGACGGAGATACCGCCCCCATCACGGTCAAGAACTTCATGGATCTTGCGGAGTCCGGCTTCTATGACGGACTGACCTTCCACCGGATCATAGACGGATTCATGATCCAGGGCGGCGATCCGGAAGGGAACGGAAGCGGCGGATCCGACCAGAATATCAAAGGCGAATTCGCCTCCAACGGAGTGGAGAATGACATCAGCCATGTGAAGGGCGTGATCTCCATGGCAAGAGCACAGGATCCCGACAGCGCAAGCTCCCAGTTCTTCATCGTAGTGGAAGACAGTACCTTCCTGGACGGAGATTATGCGGCCTTCGGTCATGTGACGGAGGGTCAGGAGATCGTGGATAAGATCGCCAGCGACGCCAACCCGGTGGACGACAACGGAACCATTCAGCCGGAGGACCAGCCGGTGATCGAGAGTATCAAGGTGATCGACTAGATAAGAGATAAGAGAGAACGACTGTTATCGCAATGATAGGATGGAAAGGCGGACATAGTATCATGTTAAAGAGTCATGAACAGTTCCATGCTGCCAATGGGAAAAGAGAGATCCTCATCGTGGATGACCAGGAACTGAACCTGGAGCTTCTCGGGGAGATCCTGAAGGATGAGTATGAGATCCTGAAAGCAGGCAATGGACAGGAAGCCATGGAGATGATGAAGGAGCATCAGGATTCCTTGTCTCTGGTGCTTCTGGATATCGTCATGCCTGTGATGACCGGTCTGGAGGTCCTGGAGGCCAAACGGAACGATCCGGACATTGCCGGGATCCCGGTGATCGTTCTGACATCGGAACAGGAATACGAGCTGCAGTGTCTGAAACTGGGGGCGGTGGACTTCATCCCCAAGCCCTATCCCGCACAGGATGTGGCCCGTGCCAGAGTGGCCCGTATCATCGAGCTTGCAGAAGACCGGCAGATCATTCAGTCCACGGAACGGGATACCCTGACGGGACTGTACAACAGAGAGTATTTCTATCAGTATGCCCAGCAGTATGACCAGCATCACCGGGACAAACGGATGGATGCCATCATCGTGGACATCAATCACTTCCATATCCTGAATGAACGCTACGGAAAGGCCTACGGAGACGAGGTCCTGAAGAGAGTGGCAGGGCAGATCAAGGAGATCATCCAGGCGGATGGCGGGATCGTGTGCCGCAGACAGGCGGATACCTTCATGGTCTATACCCCTCATCGGGAGGATTACAAGCAGATCATGGACGAACTCAAGAAGGATACGACGGACCCGGAAGGATCCGGAAAACGTGTCCGTGTCCGTGTGGGCGTATATACCGACGTCGACAAGACCATCGACATCGAAAGACGGTTCGACCGGGCGAAGCTGGCGGCCGACAATATAAAGGGAAACCTGACTCAGAATCTGGCGTTCTATGACAATGAGACCCATGAGCGGCAGATCTATGAAGAACAGCTCATCGATGACTTCTATGCGGCCATCGACGAGAAACAGTTTATTGTATACTATCAGCCAAAGTACGATGTGACGGGAGATCATCCGGTATTATCCAGTGCAGAGGCGCTGGTCCGCTGGATCCACCCGGAACGGGGCATGATCAATCCGGGTGTGTTCATCCCGCTCTTTGAGGATAATGGACTGATCCAGACTCTGGACCGTTATGTATGGAGAGAGGTCTGCATACAGATCCGGGACTGGAAGGACCGCCTGGGAATACACGTTCCGGTGTCTGTGAACGTGTCCCGTATCGATCTGTATGATCCGGGCCTGGTATCCACGCTGCAGAACCTGGTCAAGGAGTATGAGATCTCCTACCGGGATCTGATGCTGGAGGTGACGGAATCCGCCTACACTCAGGATACGGAACAGATCATAGAGGTGGTGGAGCGGCTGCGGAAACTGGGATTCCGGATCGAGATGGATGACTTCGGAACAGGATATTCGTCTCTGAATATGGTGTCCTCGCTGCCCTTTGACGTGCTGAAGCTGGATATGAAGTTCGTGCGCAATGCATTCCGGGAAGACGGTGACATCCGCATGCTGGAGCTGATCATCGACATCGCAGAGTACCTGAAGGTCCCGGTGGTGGCCGAGGGCGTGGAGGATGAGATCCAGCTCAACAGACTGAAGGAGATGGGCTGTGACCTGATCCAGGGATTCTACTTCTCCCGGCCTGTCCCGGCGGAGGATTTCGAAGAGTTCCTGATGGAACGGAAGGAGAACCGGGTCGTTCGTGTCGGAGAGAACCTGAAGAGGAAGAATGCGGAAACAGATCAGCAGATCGCCATGGCAGTGTTCCCGGAGGAAGAGGATGCCGAAGGCACGGAGATGCTCCTGAGTGAGATCCTGGACCGCAGTGAAGAAAAAACTGCCGGAGCAGAGGATACGGCGGGGACAGAAACTGCTCACACCAGCGGGATCCAGCTCCGCACAGCCACCGTATTCTTCGTCATACTGGCAGTCCTTGCCGCACTGTCACTGACCTTTGCGGATCTGTCGGTAGCCAGGGGCTATCAGCGGATGGAACAGGCCAGCGACCGGTACCTGGCGGCGCAGTTTGCGGCCAGTGATCTGGAGAGTGGTTCGGACTACCTGACAGACCGGGTCCGCTGCTTCGTGGTGACAGGAGACCAGGGATACCTGAATGATTTCATTGAAGAGGTCAATGTCAACAAGACCCGTGATAAGGCGGTGGAAGACCTGGAAACTCTCATCGGCGCATCGGACAGCGAGGCGCTGGCAAGCCTGAACAAAGCCCTGAAACTGTCCAATGATCTGGTCAATACGGAGTATCTGGCCATGCGGCTGGAACTGGATACCGGAGATTACGATATGGATCGGATCCCGGAGGAGATCGCATCCATCAAGCTCAGCGCAGAGGACAAGGCCCTGTCTTCTGATGAGAAGACAGAGAAAGCGCAGGAGCTGGTCTTCGACAATGACTATATGCATGCCAAGGACCGGATCCGGGAGAACGTGGGCAGGTGTACCGAGTCTCTGATTCGGACATCCAGCCAGGAACTGGAGGAAGCCTCCGACCGTATGTCCTTCTGGGTCTCCATCCAGACGGCAATGACGGTGCTGTTCCTTGTGATCGTGCTTGCCATCGCATTCTTTATCTATCATCAGATCAGAAGACCGCTTACTTCCATGGTGAGAAAGATGCAGGCTCAGGAAGATATCGTGCCGTCAGGAGCAGAGGAACTGCGGTTTGTCAGCGAGACCTATAATACGATCCTGAAGGAGAATAAGTATGCCCACGACAGGCTGCGGCATGAGGCATCTCATGATGCCCTGACGGGACTCCTCAACCGGGGCGCCTATGAACTGATGATGGATACAGTGGATACCAGCCATATCGCCATGATCCTGGTGGATGTGGACTACTTCAAGATGGTCAATGACCGCTACGGCCATGTGGTGGGAGACCGGGTACTGAAGAGGGTGGCTGAGATCCTGAAAACCAGCTTCCGTTCAGTGGATATCATCTGCCGCATCGGCGGAGATGAGTTCGTGGTCATCATGACCCGAGTGAACAGTACCATGACACAGCTGGTACGGGATAAGATCCAGCTGATCAATCAGACCCTGCAGCATCCGAAGGATGACCTTCCGCCCATTAGTCTCAGTGTGGGCGTGGCATTCTCCGATCGTGAGAATCCCCAGGGAGATATCTTCCGTGAC
Organism: uncultured Eubacterium sp.; assembly: GCA_946614405.1. GTDB lineage: Bacteria > Bacillota > Clostridia > Peptostreptococcales > Anaerovoracaceae > Aminicella. Next base: position 8,307 of record CAMOGZ010000049.1, read on the forward strand.
GCAGATACGGCCCTGTACCGTGTGAAGGAGGCCGGACGCAACGGCTGCGAGATCTACTGAGAAAGGAAAGGGATATGAGGCTGCATTATATGGGGAAATATAATATGAAACCGGAGGAGCTTCCGGGAAGAGACCATGAGCCCGGGGCCGTGGCCTTCAAAGAACCGAAGGATTCTAAGACGCTGGGACTCATCGCCAACGGCATCTCGCTGGTGATCCTGGTGCTGACCATGGGAGGACTGATCCTGCGGGGCGGATTCACCGCGGTGAACATCGTAGGGGTCGCCCTGTCGCTGGTGGTGCTGTTTCCCCACGAGATCCTCCATGCCTGCTGCTTCCGGGAGGATGTGTATCTGTACACCAACCTGAAGCAGGGAATGATGTTCGTGATAGGACCGGAGACCATGAGCAAAGGACGGTTCATCTTCATG
>CAMOGZ010000050.1 GCA_946614405.1 uncultured Eubacterium sp.
CCGCCATTATTACAGTTCTGCCTTCAGTTCTTCTACCTTGTCCAGTCTCTCCCAGGGGAACTCCACGTCGGTTCTTCCGAAGTGGCCATAGGCTGCCGTCTTGCGGTAGATCGGTCTTCTCAGGTCCAGATCACGGATGATGGCTGCCGGGCGCAGGTCGAAGTGTTTGTTTACGATCTCAGCGATCTCTTCATCGGATTTCTTTCCGGTGCCGAAGGTGTCTACCATGATGGATACCGGCTTGGCAACGCCGATGGCATAAGCCAGCTGGATCTCCAGCTTGTCAGCGAAACCTGCAGCAACCAGGTTCTTAGCTGCATATCTTGCAGCATAGGTAGCGGAACGGTCCACCTTGGTTGGGTCCTTGCCGGAGAATGCGCCGCCGCCGTGGTGAGCATATCCGCCGTAGGTGTCCACGATGATCTTACGTCCGGTGAGTCCGGAATCTCCGTGAGGTCCGCCGATGACGAAACGTCCCGTCGGATTGACGAAGTACTTGGTCTCATCATCCAGCAGCTCTGCCGGGATGATAGGCTTGATCACGTGCTCGATGAGGTCTGCACGGATCTGCTCCTGAGTTGCTTCAGGATCATGCTGAGTGGAGATCAGAATGGTGTCCACGCGCTTGACCTTATCTCCGTCGTATTCTACGGTGACCTGGGTCTTGCCGTCCGGTCTCAGATATGTCAGTGTGCCGTCTTTTCTCACCTTGGTGAGCTGCAGAGCCAGCTTGTGTGCCAGCTCGATGGGCATGGGCATGTACTCCTTGGTCTCATTGCAGGCATAGCCGAACATGATTCCCTGGTCTCCGGCGCCGATGGCCTCGATGGCATCGTCCATGGTTCCTTCCTTGTGCTCCAGGGCGTCGTCCACGCCCATAGCGATGTCAGAGGACTGCTCGTCCAGTGCGGACAGTACCGCACAGGTCTCTGCATCAAAGCCATACTTGGCACGATTGTAGCCGATATCGTTGACCACTTCACGAACGATCTTCGGAATGTCTACGTAGCAGTGTGTGCTGATCTCTCCCATGACCATGACGTAACCTGTGGTGGTTGTAGTCTCACAAGCAACACGGCCGTTTGGATCCTGCTCCAGGATCGCGTCCAGAATCGCATCGGAGATCTGGTCGCACATTTTATCCGGATGACCTTCGGTCACGGATTCGGATGTAAATAGTCTCTTCATTATATAACCTCCTGTATTACCCACTCCGGCTCACGGCCGGAGCATAAGAAAAGCCCCACTCTGAGGGGGGCATGGTCAGTCCTTACCGTATTCCCCTCATCTTTCAGACCGAAGTCTGTAGGACGTAGCACCTTGTTTATGGACCGCCGGATTGCAGTCCAACCAGGTTGCCGGGCATCAACGGGCCTATTCCCTCCGCCACTCTTGATAAGGATTCAGATTATATTATACTGTTTCCATAAGAGAAGTCAATATACATTGTTGCCTTGTTTGTCAAAAAAGGTTATACTTTTTTTAGAGTAGAAGGAGAGCAGCAAGTGAAGGACAAGAGAACGATTTTCAAAGTCCTGGAGGGCGGTCTGGCCAAGACCACCACTCCGGGTTATCAGACTTTTTCATCCGCATGGATCACCAACACCAGGCTCATGGGCGTGGTTGCCATGGGGATCCACTGGCACGGAGGAACCGAGGAGGACCCGTCGGACCTCTACCAGTTCTTTTATTTTGATGTGGAAGAACTGGGGCTGGACCGTTATGAGGAATGCGACGGCAGAAATCATACACTCCTTTCCGAGACGGAGGCCTCTTTCATAGGCGGCCTGGGCGGCCGCAAGGTTGCCATCAGCCAGAAAGAGGCAGTCTTTCTGTACCAGAAATTTCTGGCCTTCAATCACATCTATCAGATCCCCATGCCGGAGGGTTCGGAACGGGCCGCATTTCTTTGTGACATGGACGGAGATCTGAGCCCTGAGGAGGAGATGGCTTTGTTCCGGCGTGCCTGCACCCGCATCACCTCCCGGACCATGCTGGCGAACTATTACCTGATGCGCTCCTTTGGAAAGGACCTGGACGCGGCGGCGACCCTGCGGGAGGACGGCCTCAGCACGGACCTGTTCCCGGAGCTTTCCATCGCCACATTCCACAAGAACCAGGTCCGCATGGCAGAAGACCAGAAGTCTGCCCAGTGTGAGTCCCTCATCGAGACCGAGGACTTCTACTGCATCGCTTTGACGGAGCTCACTTTCTCAGGAATGAAGATCGCGGAGAGCCGGCCTCTTTCCTGGATGAAGATCTCAGACCAGGAGGCCTTCCTGAATCTGACCCACTCGGAATTCGTCACAGTCTATGATTACAGCCGCCTGCCGGCGGAATTTCGCAGAGGCAGCTCCGAATATACCCGCAACGCCACCATCCGTCAGGAACACGGCGGCCGGACCTTCATGATCTATCATCCGGACAATGAACATGTGGGAGAGCAGACCTACTATCTGTTCCACGACCTCATCGGCACCTACCATATGACGAATCAGGGACAGCTCATCGCCGCTGCCGCCACACTGCAGGATATTCGCAGACTGGAGGTGGACCTTCACTTCTCGGACGCCAAGTACGACCTCACCATGTCCGGAAGCTACGAGTTCAACCAGCCTGTGCTGTCACAGTTTCTGCAGAGCGGCTATACGGACTTTAACCGCTTTATCGAAGCCATCACCCTGCAGGACTAGCTTGTTATATATAAGGAGGAACCATGGAAACCATTCGCATTTATCAGCAGGATCCCTACTGCAGAACCGCTGCGGCTGCCGTCACATCGGCCAATTACGATGGACGATCCACCCGCATTATCCTGGATCAGACCATCTTTTTCCCCACCGGCGGCGGACAGAGCTGCGACACCGGGACCATCACCTGCGGCAGTGCCTGCTACCCCGTTACGGAAGTCATCGAAGAAGGTGAGACGGTGGTCCATCTGGTCTCCGGGGATGCTTCGGCCCTCAGCGCCGGGGACTCCGTGGACCTTGCCATCGACTGGGATCACCGCTTCGACAATATGCAGCGGCACTGCGGGGAGCACATCCTGTCCGGGGCCTTCTTCCGGCTCTATGGCGGCGGGAACAAAGGCTTCCACATGGGAGAGGACTACATGACCATCGACATTGAATTCCCGGAGGACGCCTCCGCCAAGCGTGTGACCTGGGAAATGGCCAGGGCCGCAGAGCTGGACGCAAACCGGGTCATCTGGGAGGATGTTCCCGTACATGTAAATTACTTTGATACCAGAGAGGAAGCGGAGACCTATCCCCTGCGGAAGGCTCTGGCCTTCGAGGAGGATATCTCCGTGGTCACCATCGGCGACCCCGCCGCACCGGCAGACTGTGTGGCCTGCTGTGGGACCCACCCCTCCTCTTCCGGCCAGGTTGGCCTGATCAAGATCTTCAAGATCGAGCCCAACAAGGGAATGTCCCGGATCTACTTTGAAGCGGGATCCCGTGCCTTCGGCAAGATCCAGCAGCAGTTCGACACTCTCTATGATATCAGTGTGAAACTGTCTGCCGGAACCGATGATGTTCTGGCCAAGTTCGACGCCTATGAGCATCGTGCTGAGGAGACCCACGCCGCACTGTCAGCCCTCCGGGGACGGCTGCTGGAGTCAGAAGCCGATACACTGGTCGCAGAGATGCAGGCCGGGCTCGTCAAGTACTACGACGATTTCACTGTGGATGACATCTTCAACCTTGGTAAGAAACTTTCCGGATCCATCACCGGCGCCATTGCCCTGGTATGCCGGCCGGCCAACACTGCAGTCCTTCTTTCCGAGGGAGAGCCCCACTGCGGCAAACTTGTAAAAGAAAATGCCTCTCCATTTGGCGGCAAGGGCGGCGGAAACGCCACCTCCGCCCGGGCATTCTTCCCGGATGCCGAGAGCTTGGATGCATTCCTTTCCAATGTTCTGTAAATGAGCATGGAAAAAGAGCGATTGCCGAGGCAATCGCTCTTTTGATTACTTGATATTCGGAAGATTATTCTTCATCCTCGTCTCTTACGACCTTCATGTCGTCTGCGAAGATCAGCTTGCATCCGGTAGCAGCCTGGATGTCTTCCTTGGTGTAGTCAGCGTACAGCTCGGTAACTACGATACCTTCCGGTCTGACTTCCATAACACCCATCTCGGTTACGATCAGATCTACAACCTTCTCAGCAGTCAGAGGCAGGGTGCACTTCTCCAGAATCTTGGGGTTACCCTTCTGGGTGTGAGTCATAGCGATGATTACTTTCTTCGCTCCGACTACCAGGTCCATAGCTCCGCCCATTCCGGCAACTTTCTTGCCCGGGATGATCCAGTTAGCCAGGTCTCCGTTCTCAGCTACCTGCATAGCGCCCAGTACGGTTGCGTCAACGTGTCCGCCACGAACGATTCCGAAACTCTCTGCGGTGTCAAAATACTTAACACGAGGCAGAGCCTTAACGTACATTCCACCGGAGTCGATGATGTCTACATCAGCCTCAGCCGGATCATGAACGGTCTCGTCCAGTCCTGCGAATCCGTTCTCGGAATGCAGGGTTACGATGATATCTTCAGGGATGTAACGGGCTACCATAGTCGGAAGACCGATTCCCAGGTTTACGATGTCTCCATCGTGCATTTCTTTTGCGACTCTCTTCGCGATTCTTGCTTTTATATCTGCCATCTTGGTTCTCCTTCCACAACTGCATCTACCATAACGCCGGCAACATGGAATGTATCCGGATCCTTCTCACCGATCTCAACCAGATTCTCAGTTGCTACGACTACATGATCTGCTGCGCCTGCCATTACATAGTTGAAATTCTTAGTAGCTTTGGCACTCATGAAATTACCAAATCTGTCACAGATAGTAGCTCTGCAGAATGCATAATCAGCGTGCAGAGGTCTCTCCAGCAGATACTTGACACCGTCGATCTCGATGGTGATCTTCTCTCTGCCCAGCTCGTCCAGCTCAGTCTCCATCGGAGTTCCTACACCAACCGGTGTCAGAACGCCGCCCAGACCATAGTTGGCTGCTCTGATCTTCTCTGCCAGTGTGCCCTGGGGTACCAGAGTGTACGTCAGAGAACCATCAGCGAACTGCTCGTTCAGTCTTGGGTTAACGCCCAGGTGAGATGCGATAATGTGGTCTACCATGTGGTGCTCCAGCAGCTTACCGATTCCTCTCGGGGTCTTTCCGGGGCCGTTAGCCGGCTGTCCCTCAGCCAGTCCGCCGTCATTTCCGATAACGGTCAGGTGCTTGACGCCTTTTCTGACCAGAGCATCCATCAGGATCTCAGGTGAACCGGTTGCCAGGAAGCCACCGACCATTATGGTCATACCGTCTTCAACGCCTGCAACTGCTTCATCGGCAGTTATTACTTTGTCAATCATATCAAATCACCTTTCTATTAATATTTTAACTAACTTATCTGCAGGGACTTATGCCGGGGTCTGCCTTACAGCAAACCGACGATAATAAACCCTCCACATACTACTATACCAACAAAGAACAAAGTAATCAAGCAATATCCCATAATATCTCTTGCAGAAAGTCCTGCAATTCCTAATGCCGGCAGTGCCCAGAACGGCTGGATCATGTTGGTCCAGGCATCACCCCATGCAATTGCCATACCGGTGATGGCCGGGGATACGCCCAGCTGCAGTCCTGCAGGCATCATGATCGGGCCCTGAACTGCCCACTGTCCGCCGCCGCTCGGTACGAAGAAGTTTACGACACCTGCGGACAGGAATGTGAATACCGGGAAGGTAACTTCGTTGGAAATAGAAACGAAGAAGTTACTGATTACGGCTGCCAGAGAAACTCCGCCTTCCGGTGCGAATACCATCATACCCATGATTCCGGCATAGAACGGGAACTGCAGGATGATTCCGGCGGCTCCGCCAGCTGCCTCGGTGATAGCTCTTACGTAGCTGATCGGGGTCTTATGGAAGATGATACCCAGGATCAGGAAGATGAAGTTAACGATGTTCAGCGAAAGATTGAATCCGGCTGTAATGAAGTAATAAACCAGATAAACCAGTCCTGCGACAGCGATGATAGCAGAGCAGATAACGCTGTTCTCGATCTTCTCAGCCGGTGTAGTCGGCTTGATATACTCAGTAACGCTCTCTTCCAGCAGTTTCGGATCAACGGTAACGACCTCGTCCGGTGACGGATGCATCTTGGCATTGATGAAGGGCAGGCAGATCAGGATGATCAGGATCATCGCGATGTTCCACGGTGCAAAGATGGTCTGCATGGTGGAAATAACTTCTGTTACAGCTCCGCCTGTAGCAACTTCCAGAGCGCCGGTAGGACCTTCGGTTCCCGGAGCATCCGGAGTAGCCAGTGCCAGTGGAATGGATCCGGAGAATCCTGCATGCCATACTACGAATCCGGAGTATGCTGCAGCGATCAGCAGACGATAGTCAACACCCTTCAGCTGGCGTGCGATTTCCTTAGCCAGGATGGCACCAACGACCAGACCGAATCCCCAGTTGATCCAGCAAGCGATCAGGGAGAAGAATGTTACAACTGCGATTCCCTGAACCGGGCTCTTTGCGATGGATGCAATGCGGGCAATCAGTATCTTGACAGCCGGTGCATTGGCCAGCGCACTACCCAGTACCAATACCAGAGCCATCTGCATGGAGAATGCAAGCAGGTTCCATGCGCCGGTTCCCCAGGCATTGATGATATCGATCGGGCCGCAGCCGGTAGCCGGCATTGCACCCAGGAATACGATAATCGTCAGGATAATACAAAAGATAAACGGATCGGGCAGGAAGCGGTTCACGAGGTGAACGCATCCATTAGACAACTATCTAAACATTACACTTTTCCTCCTAAGATAAGTACTAATAAATTCCTGACCCGTGCCATATCAATTGTGTTGTCTATGCAATGATGTCATCGCACGAGCCATTCCTAATTATAGTACCGGAAAAGTGGATTGTCAAGGATTTGTCAATGATTATTTTAGGGCGCTGAAATATTGAAATTCCAACGCCCCTGCACTTTGTTCAATGTCTTTCAATATTAACGATCTGCGATATTTGGTTTATCCTGCCAGCCACGCTTGACGACTTCTTCCATGATGTAACTCATGACGTGCTCAGCATACTTTCCAGGACCAAATCCTGCATCATATCCAAGCTCCTGAGCCAGCTCATGTGAAATACGCGGGCCTCCGCATGTGCAGATCAGCTTGTCTCTCAGACCTTCCGCCTCAACCAGCTCGATCATCTGGGTCAGCTGCTTGATGTGGATGTCCTTCTGGGTTACAGTCTGGGATACCAGGATGGCGTCCGCATTGACCTCTCTTGCCTTAGCCAGCAGCTGCTCGCAAGGGACCTGAGAACCCATGTTATAGGCAACGACGTTCTTGAAACGCTCCAGACCGAAATGACCATGGAAGCCCTTCATCTGGATGATCGCGTCGATTCCTACGGTGTGAGCATCGGACTCGATGGAAGCGCCGACGACGACGATGTCTCTTCCAACGTTCTCAGCGATCCAGTTACCGCATTCAACACGGTCCAGAACCTCGACGTCAACTTTCTTAACGGTGATCTTGGTGAAGTCCACCGTGTGTACGCATTTTCCGTAAACTACGAAGAATGTGTATCCCGGGCACAGTTCATGGTAGTAAGTAACGTTTGCTTCTTCAATGCCCATCTTAGCAACATACTGTTTGGCGGCTTCTTCTGCTTCTTCACCGTAAGGTACCGGAAGAGTGAATGCCATTTCCATATATCCGTCGTTCAGGGTATCGCCGTAAGGCTTAACCTTCGTCAGATCAACCTGCGCAATCGCAGTTCCGCAATTCTTATCTGCCATTATTCTGCACCTTCTTTCATTAGAGGGATGAATGGGTTGAAGTACTGATCGTCCTTGGCGCATACGCCGTCCAGGCCGTGTCCACCATCCTTCGGTCTCTTGACTCCACCGAATTTACCCTGTTCAATTGTAGAGAACAGGCCGTCCTTCTCGACTTCTGCCAGCAGATCGTTGGCCTTGGAGAGTACCAGCTGTGCTCTCTTCTGGATGATTCCGTCTTTCTTGAATTCGACTTCCTCACCGATGTGCTTAGCATTGTTGAAGATGTACTGTGCATTTTCAATGGACAGATATCTGTCGTGCATATGCGGTGTCAGAATAGCCTCTGTCAGCATTCCCAGGAGCTGCAGGGACTGTCCGGACCAGATGGCAACCAGGTTGAACAGTGCATCCTGGATATGTCCTCTGAAAATGTTACCGGTCATGAATTTGGTCGGCGGCATGTACTTCAGGCTTGCGTTCGGGAAGATCTCCTTCGCCATGATTGCCTGAGACAGCTCATAGAGGAATCCGTCTTCCATAGCCGGATCCATCTCGAATGCATGTCCCAGACCCATCTGCCACTCTTCGATGTTGGCCAGAACGGCGAACTGCTCGTTGATGAACTGAGAAGCAGTTACGGTATGTGCGGATTCATACGCATCGTCTGTGGTCAGGTAGTTATCCTCACCGGAGTTGAAGATGATCCCGCAGTATCCGATGATAACACGGCTCATGTACTGGTCGACGATGGTTCTCTGCATATTGATGTCACGGAACAGGATTCCGTAGATGGCGTCGTTCAGCATGACGTCCAGTCTCTCCAGAGCTCCCATAGCTGCGATCTCAGGCATGCACATTCCGGAGGAATAGTTGCACAGACGGATGTATCTGCCGACTTCTTCGCCGACCTCATCCAGTGCTT
>CAMOGZ010000051.1 GCA_946614405.1 uncultured Eubacterium sp.
CTCACGCCATCAGCTTGGAAGGCTGAGGTTCTACCATTGAACTACATCCGCAAAAAAGTTGGAGCGGAAGACGAGATTCGAACTCGCGACCCTCGCCTTGGCAAGGCGATGCTCTACCCCTGAGCCACTTCCGCTTATTATATTGGTCGAGGGAGATGGATTCGAACCATCGAAAGCTCAGCTAACGGATTTACAGTCCGCCCCCTTTGGCCACTCGGGAATCCCTCGACATCTGTCGTGCATGGAACATTATACCACAATTTTCGATATTGTCCAGTCACATTTTATTCTTTTTTGGAGCTGGCGGAGGGAATCGAACCCCCAACCTGCTGATTACAAATCAGCTGCTCTACCGTTGAGCCACGCCAGCACTTTGAAAAAAATTGGCGACCAAGACGAGGCTCGAACTCGTGACCTCCAGCGTGACAGGCTGGCATTCTAACCAACTGAACTACTTGGCCAAATCTATCGCTGTCGTGCATTCGCTCGTCACTGTGGAGTGCGATGGTGGGCGTTATAGGGCTCGAACCTATGACCCTCTGCTTGTAAGGCAGATGCTCTCCCAGCTGAGCTAAACGCCCATGTGTGTTGGCCGATGTCCTCGGCACAGTTAATAACTATACAGTACTTTCTCCCGTTTGTCAACACATTTTTCGAGATAAATTTTTAATTTTTTTAAGAGCACCCTGCTCTGGCCCGTCAACTGATTGCAATCACTACTCTCTGGGGAGGCAGACAAGCTTCTCCCCGCTGCTTTCGATCACTAATGAGCCTGCTGTCAGTCCGTCCAGGGTCTCTCTGCACCATTCTTCGTCGGCAGGATCACATACAAATGTAAAGCGTACCTGATCGGTATACTCTGTATCTTCAATGCTGCCCTTCCCGTCGAAGGAATGACTCTGGACTTTGTTAAATCCTTTATAATCGATTTTGCACTGCAAAGCGACCATAGACTCGACATCGCCGATTCCGGCCGCCTCAAGCCCGATTCTGGCGCTGGAGGTATATGCGCGGACCAGGCCTCCCGTGCCCAGTTTGATGCCGCCGAAATAACGGGTCACCACCATGGCCACGTTGGTGATCCCCTCCTGGACCAGCATCTGAACGATGGGCGCGCCGGATGTCCCCTGAGGCTCACCATCGTCACTGCCCCACTGGATCTGAAAGTGATCGCCGATCACCATGGCAGGAACATTGTGGGTGGCATTCCAGTATTCTTTTCTCTTGGCTTTAAAGAAGGCCTCGGCTTCCTCCCGGGAGGAAACCGGTTTGACGTGAGTGATGAACCGGGACTTCTCGATCACCTGCTCCGCCTGCGCTTCTTTCATTACAGTACTATATAACTTCATACTTCTTCAACCTCTGATAGTCCGGGCCGGACAGCTCCGCACGGAGTCTGACACCTTCCCCTTCATAATCCATAGAAAGAACGATGGCTTTGTCACACAGATAAGAAGTAATGTCTCCACGGTCATAGGGAATCAAAAGATCCGTGGTCACCGTATCCGCGAAGATCTTCTCCCGGATGAGCCGGATCAGCTCTTCCATGCCGGTCCCTTCCTTCGCGGAAACAAAGGCATTGTCCACCCCTGCTTCCGGTATGGTGAATGAGTTTGCTATATCCATTTTATTGAAAACCACGATGCGTTCCTTCTCCCCTGCCCCGATCTCCTGCAGGACACGGTCGGTCACATCGATCTGAAAGTCATTTCCCTCGTAGGATGCATCCACGATATGAAGAAGCAGGTCTGCATAGCAGACTTCCTCCAGTGTCGCCTTGAACGCCTCCACCAGGCCGTGTGGAAGCTTGCTGACGAAACCAACGGTATCGATGAGAATAAACTCATGGGTGGAATCCAGATGGATGTTCCGCTGCTGGGTATCCAGAGTTGCGAACAGCATATCCTTCTCCCCCACGGATTTCTCTTCTTTATTGGTCATGGCAAGGAGCCGGTTCATCATGGCCGACTTACCGGAGTTGGTGTATCCCACCAGAGCTACTACAGGGATCTCCGATTTCTCCCTCTTCGCCCGCTGTACCTTCCGGGTGTTGCGGACCTTCCGAAGCTCCGCCCGGATATCATCCATTCTGCGTTCAATATGGCGCCGGTCCGTCTCCAGCTTCTTTTCTCCCGGGCCTCTGGTCCCGATCCCGCCTCCCAGACGGGATAAAGACCGGCCAAAGCCGATGAGCCGGGGCATACGGTACTGGAGCTGTGCCAGTTCCACCTGCAGCTTGCCTTCTGCGGAGGTTGCGCGGGATGCAAAGATGTCCAGGATCAGAATGGTACGGTCGATGACGCGGCAGTCCAGAGCCTCCTCCAGGTTGCGAAGCTGCATCCCTGTGAGCTCATCGTTGAAGATCACCATGTCAGCTTCCATGGCGGATACCATCTCCGCCAGCTCCTCCACCTTTCCCTTTCCAAGCAAAGTAGCGGTGTTTGGCCTTTGGAGGGATTGCACCGCTTCTCCGATCACTTCGACATTGTCTGCTTCCGCAAGACCCCGAAGTTCTTCCATTGAATATGAAATATCCTCATTCAAAGCGAGCCCTGCAAGAATCGCTCTGTAACTTTCTTCTTCCAGGACCCGGTTGTCATCTGTAAACCGCAGCATCAGATATCGATCTTGGCAATTTCCTGACGCAGGAACTCGTTAGTGATCTTGATGCGGGTTCCCTTCATTCCCAGGGAACGGGACTCGATCACGCCGGCACTCTCCAGTTTACGCAGAGCATTGACGATAACGGAACGGGTGATTCCGGATTTGTCTGCGATCTTGCTTGCAACAAGCAGACCCTCGTCGCCTTCCAGCTCGGCAAAGATCTTGGTTACGGCATCCAGCTCGGAATAAGACAGTGTCTCCAGTGCCATGGTAACGGCATTCTTCTCACGGCTGTCTGCTTCCTCATCCAGTGTGATCCCTCTTGCAACTTCCAGTCCGATGACAGTAGCACCATACTCACAGATGGCGATGTCCTCATCATCGAAAGCACGGTCCGGACGTGCCAGCAGCAGGGTTGCGACGCGCTTTCCGCCGAAGATGATCGGTACGATCACGTGATACTTGCTGGCAAGCTCATAATCGTCACCGTAGAGTTCCTTGATGCTGTCGTAGATCAGGTTCTCCTTGGTGGAGACGATCTCCAGGAACTTATCATTGTACTGCTTCGGCAGGACGGTTTTCCCGTTCTCCACTTCCAGAGGAGCTTCTTCGCCCTCTTTGAATTTAGCAGCCAGAACTTTGCCTCTCTTGTTCATAATATAAACGTTGGATCCCAACATCTCTGCGATGATATCGCATAATTCGTCAAAGGAAACATAACCTGTGGCGCTCTCGGAAAGGGTCCAGTTCATTTTTCTGATTCTAGCCAATAATTTCTCGCTCATATCCTTCTCCTATCTCAAAACTATAATATATACTTATCCACATCATCCCGATGGATGGTGTCCATAAACTTATTCTGCACAAACTCTCTGTCGATGACCAGCTTGCCGTCCTCACCGGGTTCCGGAATCTCGAAGGAGATATCCTCCAGCAGCTTTTCCAGGATGGTATGCAGCCGTCTGGCTCCGATGTTCTCTGTCTGTTCATTCATCAGGAACGACATCTCTGCGATCTCGTCGATGGCCTCATCGGAGAACTCCAGGTTGATCCCCTCTGTGGACAACAGTGCCTGATGCTGTTTGGTGATGGCGTTGCGGGGAATGGTGAGGATCTTGACGAAGTCGTCCTTATCCAGACTTTCCAGTTCCACGCGGATGGGGAAACGTCCCTGCAGTTCCGGGATCAGATCCGTCGGTTTCGCCGTATGGAATGCGCCGGCTCCGATGAAGAGAATATGGTCGGTCTTCAGCGGTCCGTACTTGGTATTGACGACACTTCCCTCTACGATAGGAAGAATGTCTCTCTGCACTCCTTCACGGGATACGTCAGCGCCGGAGGTGTAACGTCCGCCGGATGCGATCTTATCGATCTCATCGATGAAGATGATCCCGTTCTGCTCCGCGTTCTCCAGAGCCTCGTCGGTGACCTGATCCATGTCCAACATGTTCTGGGCTTCCTGTTCTCTCAGGATCTTACGGGCTTCCTTGACGCGAACGCGTTTCTTCTTGGTCTTCTGGGGCATCATGTCGCCGAAAATGTTTCCGATGGCAATGCTCATTCCCTCATTGCTCATATCCAGCTGATTTCCCTTGGGGACATCAGCCACTTCGATCTCGATGAACTGCTCCTCCAGGAGTCCGTCCCGAAGCTGCTGGCGAACCTGCTCTCTGGCCATCTCCACATCAGAGGACTCACTCTCCTGCTTGTTTGCCTGGCTCTCCTCATAGAGCTGCTTCTGGCTTGGATAGCCGCCGCTGTTCATGATGAAATCAAATGGATTGCGTGCTCCGTTATTGCTGGTCTTCTTCTTGGCACCGGGGATGATGGCCTCGATGATCTTCTCCTCCGCCAGCTGCTCAGCAATGTCGTATTTCTCCTGAAGACGTTCCTGCTTGGTGATGCGGATGGATGCTTCCGCCAGGTCGCGGATCATGGAATCCACATCTCTTCCCACGTAACCGACTTCCGTAAACTTGGTGGCTTCCACCTTTACGAAGGGAGCCTTCATCAGTTTGGCCAGTCGTCTTGCGATCTCGGTCTTACCACATCCGGTGGGTCCCATCATCAGGATGTTCTTGGGTGTGATCTCTTCTCTCATCTGCTCGGACAGCAGACTTCTGCGATAACGGTTACGCAGGGCGATGGCGACAGATTTCTTCGCCTCGTCCTGTCCGATAATATATTTATCCAGCTCCGCCACGATTTCCTTGGGCGTCATGCTCTGGATCTGTCCTGCCATAATACTCCTCCTATAACGTCTCTACTGTAATGTGATCATTGGTATACACACAGATCGAGGATGCGATCTTCAGAGATTCTCTCACGATATCTGCTGCCGGCATGTCGGTGTGATTAAACAGTGCATTGGCTGCGGAATAAGCATAGTTTCCGCCGGATCCGATGGCAACAAAGTCCTGGTCCGGTGCAATGACTTCACCATTTCCGGAGATGATCAGCATCTCGTCCCTGTCCAGGACGATCATCAGTGCTTCCAGATTCCGCATTCCCTGATCGGAACGCCACATCTGAGCCAGATCCACGGCAGCCCTCTTCAGGTTGCCGCCGTGCTCCTCCAGCTTCTTCTCAAACTTCTCAGTAAGAGAGAATGCATCTGCTACCGATCCGGCAAAGCCGGTCAGTACTTTATTCTTAAATATCTTCTTGACCTTTACGGCCCCGTTTTTCATGATCGCTGTCTCGCCCATTGTGACCTGTCCGTCTCCTCCGATGGCCACATCATCCGGGCCCCGTCTGACTGCACAGATCGTCGTTGCATGAAACTTTATCATTCAGAATACTCCCTTCCGTTATTTTTCTTTATATTTGCATTCCTGGTTGGAACACCAGAGCTGTTTGCTTCCCCGGATGCTCCGTTCCACCAGCAGGCTTCCGCATTCCGGACACTTCTTGTCCACCGGCTTGTACCAGTAGGACTGATCGCATTCCGGATAACCGCTGCATCCGTAGAAGATCTTTCCGCGCTTGCTTCTCTTCTCCAGGATCTCCTTGCCGCACCGCGGGCACTTGACGCCGGTGGATTTCACGATGGGCTTGGTGTTGCGGCATTCCGGATAGCCGCTGCAGGCAATGAACTCGCCAAACCGTCCGGCTTTGATCACCATGGGCTTGCCGCACAGCTCGCAGACTTCTCCGGTGGGCTTGTCCTCCACCACCACCTTCTCGATGGCGGCGTCCGCAGCCTCCAGCTCCTTCTCAAAGGGGCCGTAGAAGTCACGGATCACGGACTTCCACTCGATGCCCTTGGCTTCCACGTCATCCAGACGGTCTTCCATGGCGGCGGTGAATCCCACATCCACGATTTCTTTGAAATACTCGGACATCAGTCCGGTGACCAGGAACCCCAGCTCCGTGGGGATCAGGACCTTCTTCTCCCTCTTCACATACTTGCGGTCTGTCAGGGTACCGACGATGGGAGCATAGGTACTGGGCCGTCCGATGTTCTTCTCTTCCAGCTCACGTACCAGGCTTGCCTCTGTGAACCGGGAAGGCGGCTGCGTGAAGTTCTGCTCTCCCGCAACATTCACCGGCTTCAGCTCTTCCCCGACGGAAAGATCCGGCAGAATGTGGTCCTTATCCTCTTCACTGTCGTTCTTATATACTTTCTGATATCCGTCAAAGAGCAGCTTGGAACCGCTGGCCCGCAGTCCGTACTCTCCGTTGCTGATATCCACCTGCATGCTCTCATAGCGTGCTGCCACCATCTGGCTTGCCATGAAACGGCACCAGATCAGCTTGTAAAGACGGTACTGATCCCTGGATACGACATCCTTGATGTCATCCGGATGGATGGTGAGATCCGCAGGACGGATCGCCTCATGGGCGTCCTGGATGTCTTTCTTCTTATTACTGTAAAAGTTGTTCCCCAGATATTCCTTTCCGAAATTGTCGGTGATATACTCTGCGGCAGCTGCTTTTGCTTCTGCAGAGATACGGACGGAGTCGGTTCTCAGATAGGTGATGAGACCCGTGGTACCGCGCTTTCCGATGTCGACACCTTCATACAGCTGCTGGGCAACCATCATGGTCTTCTTGGTATTGAAGTTCAGCTTGTTGGATGCCTCCTGCTGCAGGCTGCTGGTGGTGAAGGGTGCGTAGGGCTTCTTCAGTCTGGGCTTGTTCACGATGTCCGTGACCTCATACTTCCCTGCTGCAAGCTCCTTCAGGATCGCATCATTGGTTTCCTTATCCGGTATATTCAGTTTGCGTCCCTTCCGGGTCATCAGTTTGGCAGCAAACTTCTTTCCCTTCATGAACTCTGCGGTTATGATCCAGTACTCCTTGGGATCGAACCGGAGGATCTCCTCCTCCCGGTCGCATATGATCTTCAGTGCGGCGGACTGTACTCGTCCTGCGGACAGTCCCGGCTTGATCTTTCTCCAGAGAAGCGGACTGATCTTATATCCCACCAGACGGTCCAGGACTCTTCTGGCCTGCTGTGCATCCACCAGATTCTGATCGATCTTGCGGGGATGCTTGATGGCCTCCTTGATCTTGGTCTTGGTGATCTCGTTAAATTCGATACGGCAGTTCTGATCCGGCTCAATCCCCAGAATGTACGCCAGGTGCCAGGATATGGCTTCTCCCTCGCGGTCCGGGTCAGTTGCCAGGTATACTTTAGAAGCCTTCTTGGCTTCCTTCTTCAGTTCCTTGATCAGATCTCCCTTACCCCTGATATTGATGTATTTCGGCTCGAAGTCATCTTCTACGTCGATCCCCAGTTTACTTTTCGGAAGGTCTCTCACATGACCTACTGAGGCGACAACTTTATAATTGGATCCCAGATATCTCCCGATTGTTTTTGCTTTGGAAGGAGACTCTACGATCACTAAGGTTCGTTTCGAAACAGCCATTCTTCCTCCTAGTTTAATCTTTCTTCATATAATAGTATACAAACGTGATGGTTTTTTGATAAGCGAATGGTATTATAACACATTTTTTGAATTCGTCAAATATTTCTTACATTTATTTTATAAACTTTATTTATTGTGCTCATAAATGCTCGATAAAAACTTTGCCCATAGCTGTTACCACCAAACCCTTCATTTCAAGCACAGTGATCAGACCTTTTACCTTCTGGGGAGAGTACATCGTTTTCATACAGATCTGATCTGTGGTCAGTTCCCCCTGCTCTTCCAGAAGGCGGTACACCACCTCTTCCTCCGGTCCCAGACTCTCCATGATCCGCCGGGACTCCTCCGCCTGGATCGGGAGATGGTTGAAGATCTGGTCGATGACGATAAGCGGCTCAATTTTTTCATCCAGCAGCAGATGATTGGATCCCACGCTGGCCTCGCTGGTGATGTTGCCGGGCACCACCAGAAGGTCCCGGCCCTGGGCCGCCGCATGCTCTGCCGTGATGAGGGAGCCGCTGCGGTAGGAAGCCTCCACCACCACGACCACCTCCGACAGTCCGCTGATGATACGGTTGCGGCTGGGGAAATAGAAGCGCTCCGGTTCTGTCCCGGGGGGATATTCGCTGATCACGGCTCCCCGTTTCAGGATCTCATCCATCAGTTTCCGGTTCTGTCTGGGATAACAGATGTCCACTCCGTTTCCCAGCACCGCAATGACCTTTCCTCCTGCCTGGACCGCTCCCTCCATGGCGGCGGAATCGATCCCAAGAGCCATACCGCTGACGATGGTCACTCCATTTTCGGCCATTCGTCTTCCGATGTTTCTGGCCACCACTTCTCCGTAAGCAGTACATTTCCGGCTTCCTACGACTGCCACACAAAGTGTGGACAGCACCCTCTCATCCCCTCGGCAGTAGAGCACGGCCGGAGGATTTTCTATTGTTTCCAGCTGCGGCGGATAAGCCTGCTCGCCCCTTTTGATCATGATCATGTCATACCTCCCTCTTCTGATACTGCAGTGCCTCTGCTACATGTTCCATTTCCACATATCTCTTCCCGTCAAGGTCTGCGATGGTACGGGCGATCCTTCTGGTCTTATCCAGAGTCCGGGGATTCAGCCGGTGCTTCTCATAG
>CAMOGZ010000052.1 GCA_946614405.1 uncultured Eubacterium sp.
CCCCTGACGGTCCCCGCCGAGGCGTACTGGCAGAGGGCGGCAAGGATGCCGTGACCCACGTTAGAGTAATAGAGCGTTTTCCCTCAGGTTACACCCTTGTCCGGCTGCGGCTTGAGACAGGACGGACTCATCAGATCCGGGTCCATCTTTCTCACATCGGTCACCCCATCGTCGGGGACAATCTCTATGACGGTCTGGCGCCGGAGCTTATTTCACGGCAGGCACTCCATGCCGAGAGACTTTGCTTCCGCCACCCTGTCACAAAGGAAGATCTGGACATCCGGGCACCCTGGCCCGCAGACATCGAGCATGCAATCGAACATATAAGAAAAGGAGAATAGATAATATGGGATGGTTACAGGATTACCCGAGAAAATATTATGCAAAATATGAACCAGTAAAGGTGGAGAATGATCAGGGATGGTTCAGCGTCTACCGGCTTCCGGGAGATGTCTATGCCATTGCAGAACCCCAGCAGTTTCAGGAGGTCAACTTCTTTCTGATCTGCGGAAGAGACCGGGCTCTGCTCCTGGATACAGGGATGGGGATCTGCCCTTCCCGGCCTTTGATCGAGGAACTCTATCCCGGCGAGATCATCACGGTAAACTGCCACTGTCATTTCGACCACGTGGGCTGCAACGCAGATTTTCAGCCGGTCTATGTCTATGATGATCCCGTGGCAAAGCGCATTGCCGCACGGGGCCTGACCAAAGAAGATGTGGGTCCGGAGGTAGACGAAGATATGTTCCAGTTCGGCCCCCCGGAAGGCTTTGTGCCGGAAGAATATAAGGTAAACCCCTATCAGATCATTCCCATGGAGGATGGTCACATCTTCGACCTGGGAGACCGCAGGGTACAGGTGGTCCATACCCCGGGACACACCAATGACCACATCTGCCTCTATGAGCCAGGCGCAGGGATCTTCTTCACCGGAGACCTGGCCTATCTCGGGGCCATGTACACCCATTTCGACAATGAGATCATGGGCACCGGCGACCTCATCACCTATCGGGACACCATGAAAAAACTGGTGAGTGAGCTGCCCGAGGATACCGTGTTCTATTGCTCCCATAACGACCTGGTGATGGAATATCCGAAATTCAAAGAGATCGCGGAAGCCTTTGATCAGGTTGTGGAGGCGGAATACCACGGCAAAGGAGCCTCCAGGAAGGAAGGCCCTGCCGCCAAGGGCCACGACTACGGCGAGGCCGTGGAGCCGGATATCTTCGAATTCGACGGGTTCTCCATCTTCACAAAGCCCGTGGCCGCAGAATAAGGAGGCGTCATGGAAGTCATCAGAGCAGAACACAGCGGATTTTGCTTTGGGGTCCGGGCCGCCATCGACAAGACTCTGGAACAGATCCGAAAGCACCCGGAGGCCACCATTCACACCTGCGGGCAGCTGATCCACAACGCTTCCGTTACAGAAGAACTGGCACGCAAGGGCGTGGATATCATCTCCTCCCCGGAGGAGGCGTCCCCCGGAGATACTGTGATCGTACGGTCCCACGGGGAGCCTGCGGCCTTCTACCGGGCCGCCGAAAAGTGCGGACTGAACGTGGTGGATGCCACCTGCCCATTCGTGGCGAAGATCCACAACCTGGTGCAGGATGCATGGAGGCGGAAGAAGCACGTGGTCATCGTGGGAGACCGGACCCATCCTGAGGTCATCGGCATCAACGGCTGGTGTGAAAACGAAGCCGTCATCATACATTCCGCGGAGGAAGCACAGGCCTATCCCTATGACGAGGCTTATATCGTGTCACAGACCACCCTCAATCATCAGGTCCTGGATGATGTGGTGGCGGTCCTGAAGAAGAAAGGAGTCCGGACAGAGGTCCAGAATACCATCTGTAACGCCACCCGGGACCGGCAGCAGGCAGCTGCGGAACTGGCTGAAACCTGCGATGCCATGGTCATTATCGGGGGCCGGAACTCTTCCAACACGAGAAAATTATTTGAAATTTGCAAAAAAAAATGTAATATAAGCATTTTTGTGGAAAATATTGCGGATTTACCGTTGAAACAATTGCAAAAATGTAATAGAATAGGAATAGCGGCGGGCGCATCGACGCCTGAACGTGATATTAAGGAGGTTATTGCTACAATGAGTGAAAACAACATCACCAACGAAAACATTTCAATGGCAGAATTCATGGACGAGATCGATGCATCCTTGAGACTCCCACACACCGGAGACATCGTCAACGGCAAGGTTGACCAGGTGAACGACAATGAAGTCATCGTGAACATGGGCTGCAAAAAAGACGGAATCCTCACAGCAAACGAGGTTTCCCTGGAGGAAGGTCAGACACTGACCGACCTGTTCAAAGTAGGCGACGAGGTCCAGGCGAAGGTCATCAAGACAGATGACAGTGACGGAGGCATTCTCCTGTCCAAGAAGAGACTGGAAGTAAACGAGCACTGGAACGAGATCAACGAGGCTCTTGAGAACAAGGCTAATATCGACGTTAAGGTCGTTAAGGCTGTCAAGGGCGGAGTCATTGCCGTTTACAAGGAAGTATCCGGATTCATTCCTCTCTCTCAGCTCTCCAACAAGTACGTTGAGACTGCAGATGAATTCCTGGGTCAGGTTCTGTCCGTCAAGGTCACCAGAGTTGACCAGAGAAGAAACAGAGCCGTATTCTCTCACAAGGCAGTTCTGTCAGAAGAGAGACAGAAGCAGATCGATGAGATCTGGTCTGGTCTGAACGTCGATGATGTCGTAGAAGGTACCGTTATGAGATTTACCGATTACGGTGCATTCGTAGATTTAGGCGGAATCGATGGTCTGCTCCACATCTCCGAGATCTCCTGGGGTAAGCTGAAGCATCCTGATGAGGTCCTGAAGATCGGACAGAAGATCAATGTCAAGATCCTTTCCATGAATCGCGAGAAAGGAAAGATCTCTCTTGGTCTGAAGCAGACTACACCGGAACCGTGGTCCGTGATCAATGACAACTACTCCGTTGGACAGACCGTTAAGGGTACTGTTGTCCAGCTGAAGGAGTATGGTGCATTCGTAGAACTGGAACCGGGTCTGGACGGATTGGTACATATCTCTGAAGTTGCCAACAAGCGTGTTGCCAACATCGGCGATGAGCTGACCGTCGGACAGGAAGTCAATGCGAAGATCCTGGACATCGACACCGAGAGAAAGAGAATCAGCCTGTCCATTAAGGACGCTCTTGGTGAGGACGCTCCGGAAGAAGCTCCTGTTGAAGAAGCAGAAGAAGATATTCCGGAAGAAGAATAATCAAGCCATGGAAAAGGACTGTTGCAAATGCAGCAGTCCTTTTTTTCGTGCCGGTTCTCCCCTTCTTTTTAGCAGCCACAGGCGTTGGCTTCATAAGCAAGGCGCTCGATCCGGTGACGGATGATCCCGATCCCGCTGCGGCCGCCCCGGAAATAATCACAGGCCTGCTCCAGATATCCCCGGTCTTTCTCCGGAACATAATCCAGAAATGCCAGGAAGATATCGCACAGGTCTTTATAGAGTTCCCGTTTGCCGGGATACTCATGGGGTATGTACAGGAGATGTCCTGTATTGTCCTTCCGGCGGATCATGAATACATCCATGGATACCCGGTATGTCCCTATTTCGAAATATCTCCGCTCTGCCATGATCATTTCCCTCAGCAGACTCTCCATTCGCAGAAGGACTTCTGAAGCACGGTTCTCGCAGAGGACATCCGGGAACCGGTACTCCTCTGCTTTCACATACACTGTCAGATCCTCCCCCTGGACGAAGCTCATGGGCAAAAACAGACTGCACAGCTCCATACTCAGAAGATCCATCTGATATTGATCCAGTATGCCGCCGGGAAATGTCATCCTGATATTCTCTTCCATATGTTATTCTCCTCCGCACTTGCTGCATGCGCCATATCCCTTGGAGATGGCGTCTTTCTTATTCATCTCTATATAGTAGCGGTCCACGGAATGACAGCCTGCCCTGTGATAGGCTTCCCCGCTTTCGAAAAAGCAGAACACGGGGCTTCCGATGCCGGCTTTCCCCGCCCCGCAGAGAGGACAGGCATGAAACCGGCGGCGTATGTCCTGGGACAGATAGACCTGTTGGCAATTGGCCTTGACGAAGGTACATTTGCGGCCATGGTAGCACTTGCCCCAGTTTGGAAAAACGTAGACCGGAATATAGGCGTCATCCTGCACCAGTTCATCTTTTCCTGCGGGTTCATCATCGTGGATCGACCCGGTATAGGCTCTCCCGGTGATGGTCCCGTCGAACCGGATCTTGCTGTAAAGGCCCAGGGGATTTCTCATGGAGAAGTTTCCCCGGAACTTGTAAGTGATCAAATCATCGATCCCCGCATCGGAATACAGATACCGGTATCCCCTCGTACGTAAAGACGTAAGGTTATGATTCTCGCTCTTTGCCCTTGCGGCGGCGGAGATGGGAAGAGACGCAGGCGACTTCACAAAAGCCGCCTCCGCCATGACCCGACGCATCTCCTCCCCCGCCGCATAAGTGATGCCCTCACAGGTTGCAATCACCGGGATGATGCTGATCAGCATAATTACTGCCAGAAGAAATACCGGGAGAATGATCGAGGCTTCCACGATGTAACTGCCCTTCTTATTTCTCCGGCTGATACTCTTTTCTGATTTCATAATCTGCTCCATTGATCCTGAGAGTGGCCACCAGTCCTGCATTATAATCCCGCATCCGAAATCCGCCATAATACAGATACTTCATGTTGATCTGCATCAGATCCATCATACGAAGGATCTTGGTATTCTCATCCATCATCCAGCACATGACCTGAAGATATCCTTCATAATCTTCTCCTGAGGTATTCCCCGGGTCAATGTATCGGACTTTCTTCTGAAAGACCGGATTCTCGGATTCCTTCAGATTCTTTCCGGTGATCTCTTCCAGGTCCACTGCCCAGCTTCTGTCATCCTTACGCAGGGGCACCTTCTTTCCGTCGATGAGAAGCTTCCAGTCGTTCTGACTTTCTGCTGCCGCCCAGGCCAGAAGGATCGCCTTCTCGGTGGCCGCTGCCACAGGTCCGGGAGTGAGGATCTCCGCCGCAGCAGCGGCCTCCGCCCTGCGCTTGGGATCCTTCATCACATAGGCGAGATCCAGTGCATAGCGGACTCCGAGGATCCGGTTCCGCACCCCCTTCAGGTTGGCTTCATCACTGCTTTTGCCGCAGATCAGGTATTCGATCTCATTCTGGAAGAATGTCTGTCCCAGTTCATGATCCTGCAGATGGTCCTTATAAAAACAAAAGATATATTGATTCTCAAAAAAACGGTTGGACCCTTCCCGGATCAATCCTGAGAGACTTCCATTCTCCTGCAGGACGCGTTTCAGAGAAGACAGACTGATACTTCCGCCGGAACCCCTGGAGGGAAGCTCCGACAGCACCGACTTGTTGCCCAGTGTTCCTCCGGTCTCCCCCTCCCCAGGCCGGATGTTCTTCCGGATCCCCATCAGTTTTCCGGCAGCCTGAAGCTTTCCGGCAGCCAGGATCTGTTTCTTCACCATTTTCACATTGCCAAGACTGTAATCATAGAGATCACATCTGGCTCCTTCATAGATGATGTACTTCTTCTCCCGGAAGCTCTGATCTGCGTAGTAGTTCAGTTTCGCCGTCACATCCCGGGGCAGACCGTAGAAGCCGAACACGCTGTAACGCTGAGCCAGATTCCGGTCATATTCCGCCAGTATAGAATCACTCCACACCAGTCCCAGTTCCCTTGCGATTCCCTTCACGGCATTCATCTTGGAAACCGCGATAAAGGAAAAGATCATCCCGATCATCGCCAGGAAAAATAACAGTATGAAAACGATGACAGATCCTTTCTTATTCTTAACGGTCATGGAACATCTCTCCCAGTCTGATCCCCTTTGCGATATTGATGACATAGGTACGGGAATGATAGGAATGATGCATGGTCACTCCTGTGATCCCCTGCATTTTCTTGCTCGTAGAGGTACCACTTTTCTTCACGGCAAAGGTCTGTTTTCCCTGTATACTCATCTCCACAAGCTTCTGGTGACAACTTACCTGGTCATTCAGGCACTGATAGAAATACAGCAGCAGGAAGATGGTACTGAGAATGGTGAGGATCACCAGGGGCATCACGATGCTGGCCTCCACCATCTCACTTCCCCGTTTGTTCCACAGCTTACCCATTGAGAGTGTGGAAGGTTTTGTTCACGAACTGAGTGATCTCGGTCTTAAAGATGATCCCCAGGGCCACTGCCAGGGCTATGAGGATCGCCACCTGGACCATTTCCATGGGAACCACATGCCCCTTCTTATTATGGAATAATCTCTTCATCTCTATACTCCTTTCACTTGTAGTAACGCCGGCGCCGCAGTGATCATGATCAGCACCAGCAGAAGGATCGCCAGAGGAAAGGCGAGCCTCGTCTCCGCCAGTTTCCCCTTCTCCTCCGCCAGCTTCTTTCTCTGGTCCCACAGAGACTGGCTTTCTGAGGACAATTTGCCCGTGAGGTCGATGCCCCGATACTGATTTTCCGAAATGACTGAGACCATTCGGGTGAATGAACGCTGGTCCATCTCTTTGGCTGTCTCATTTAAAATGTGTACAAGCCCTGTCTTCTCATCCCTGGCCCGTCGTTCCGCCTCTATGATATTCTTACGGAAATAGTCCTCATCCTGCCGCAGGGCGTATCCATGGGCGATCCTTGCAAAGGCGTCCCGGAAGATCAGTCCGCAGTTCAGC
Organism: uncultured Eubacterium sp.; assembly: GCA_946614405.1. Taxonomy (GTDB): domain Bacteria; phylum Bacillota; class Clostridia; order Peptostreptococcales; family Anaerovoracaceae; genus Aminicella. The sequence goes on from CAMOGZ010000052.1 coordinate 6,724, forward strand.
AGGATCAGAAGCTGGTTGTTGAAGGCCGGAAGCCCCGAGAGCACACTCTCCTGCTCTTTCTTTCTGGCCTCTTTCTCTTTCTTCTTCCTGTCCTCGTACTGTAGCACCAGCAGAAGCGGCAGGAGCAAAAGCAACAGGAACGCGCTGTGGTCCCGGTCCTGCTCCCAACGGAGGCGGTAACCTCCCTCCATCTTCTTCGGCAGTATGACCTGCTCTTCCGTGGTATCTCCGATGTCGCCGATCATGGCCGTGATCTGTCGCTGCAGATCTTCCTCAGGATCTTCTTCGGCAGCATCAGCTGCATCCGCCTTTCCCTGCAGGGTCAGCACCACCTTCCGGGACCAGCCTCTCTTCCCTTTCCGGACCTCCAGGAACAAAGGATAAGAGGCGGTCTCTTCCCCTTGATCCCGGTGCAGACCGATGAGGTTCCCATCCCCGTCGCGAATGTACTGCTTGCCCGGTCCAAGTCCCTTCAGCTCTGACAGCAGAATGAGAGCCAGGATCCCGCACAGCGCCATGATCATGGTCTTCTTTACCCGCCGGTCCCCCAGGAACCGGCGGAGCTCTTCCAGATTGTGACGGATCATATCATACTTCAATTTCTGTAATCCTTTCGATCATCCAATAGGTCCCGGCCGTGGCCGCCAGCGCGGCGGTCATCAGGAGGAACCCTGCGACACTGTCATACATGACCCGGAGATACTCCGGCGAGACCACCCGCAGAAACAGGATGATCACCACCGGCATCAGGGTAATGATCCTCCCCTCCGCCTTCTTCTGGACCACCATTCCGGCGATCTCTCTTTCGATGTTGATCTTTTCCCCTATGATGCGGGAGGTCTGCTCCATCATGGAGATCATGTCGCCCCCGGTCTCCCGGCATGCGCCATAAGCCTGAACAAAGTCGGATATGTCTTCATTCCCACACCTTGCGGCCAGGTCCATCCAGCACTGAATGTCCGTCATGGTGCCTCCCCGGATGGAGCCGGTCATCCATCGGATCTCCGTCATGATGGGCGACTCCGGTTCATACAGCTCCTTCAGCTCTGCCTCTGCTTCTGTCAGCGCATCCCCCATGTGCCGTCCTGTGGCAAAGGATGCACTGAGGCAGAACAGAAGGTCACGGAACTGCCGGCTCAGCTCATTTCTTCTCCTGCGGAGCATCTCGCTGCAGTAGATCCTCCGGGCCGGATAGCACAAAGGAATGGCGGCAAGGACTGGTATCAGGCTGTCATAGAACAGCACCGCCAACACCGCGGTCAACAAGGCCACCGCAGCATAGAGTCGTAACTTTTCCCGGCTGTCCGGTATGTAATTCTTATAGTCCATCCACATTTCCCTTTCCCTGCAGCGTCAGCTTATACCGCCTCTGCAGACTGTTTCCGGTCCTCACAAGCTTGTTCCCGGGATCCAGTGTAAACAGGGAATTCAGCCGGTATGCACCATCTTCATATCCCAGAAGCTCCTGGACCTCCAGGACCCGCCTGCTGCCATCCTTCTGCCTCCCCAGGTGGACCATGATATCGATCCCTTCTGTGATCTGTGCACGGATGGCATCCATGGGGATCTGAACCGCCATAAGATACATGGCCTCAAGCCGCCGCAGCATTCCGGATACGGAATTCCCGTGACCGGTGGACAGTGACCCGTCATGCCCCGTATTCAGAGCCTGCAGCATGTCCGCCACTTCGCCTCCCCGCACTTCTCCGATGATGATCCGGTCCGGACGCATCCGGAGACTGGTCCGGATCAGCATGTCCATGGTGACCTGCCCTTTTCCCAGCGTGTTGGCATTATGACACTCCATCTGTA
>CAMOGZ010000053.1 GCA_946614405.1 uncultured Eubacterium sp.
ACTTCTTCTTTTACTTCAGCCTTGGGCTCTTCCTTAACCTCTTCCTTAGCAGCAGCCTTCTTGGCAGTGGTCTTCTTCGCGGTCGTCTTCTTAGCAGTGGTCTTCTTGGTTGCTGTCTTCTTGGAAGCAGACTTCTTGGCTGTCTTCGGAGCGGCTTCCGGAGTTTCTTCTGTGGAAACTTTTTCCTTTATTTCCTCAGATTTTACATTTACTTCTTCTTTTTTCACAGAAGCAGCAGTTTTCTTTGCTGCGGATTTGGTGGTTGTAGCGGTTTTAGTAGTCTTTTTTGTGGTCTTCTTGGCGGCAGTTGTTTTCGCCTTGGACCCGTTGGTATTGGCCATGTTGAGCCTCCTTTCAATGTATCAATCAGGACTGCAAATTTGTATGCATAAAACAAAATTCGCAATCTTTTTTCGTAAAGTTACAAACTGGATTATATCATATAATTGATATCTCGTCCACTCTGTTGTATAATATAACGAAAGAATTAGTTCAGTTAGGAGAAGTTTATGTCAGATAATATATCGTATCAGAAGTATTTGTTCCATCAGGGGAAAAATTACCGAAGCTACGAGTTCATGGGAGCACACCCTCTGCCGGGGAAGGCGAAGGGCGTTGTTTTTCGTGTTTGGGCTCCGCAGGCTGAGAAGGTATCCCTGGTAGCAGAGTTTAACGGATGGAATCCTGAGGCCACGCCTCTCACAAGGCTGGAGGATGATCCCTCTATTTGGGAAGCCACCGTCATGGAGATGAAGACCGGCGATCTGTACAAGTATGCAATCACCGCAGATACCGGCAAAGTCACCATGAAGGCCGACCCATTTGCCTTTGAGGCTGAGGCCGGATCCATCGTGGACGGCCATCAGTACGCATCCCGGGTTTCCCGCCTGGCCAAGAGCTTCCGCTGGGGCGACAAGAGATGGATGACCAAGAGAGACAAGCAGAATCCCTACCGGATCCCCATGAACATCTATGAGGTCCACCTGGGATCCTGGAGACGGAAGGAGGACGGCAGCTATTACACATACCGTGAGCTGGCGGACGTCCTGATCCCCTATGTGAAGGAGATGGGGTACACCCACATGGAGCTGCTTCCGGTGATGGAGCATCCATTTGACGGTTCCTGGGGATATCAGGTCACAGGCTATTACAGCGTGACCTCCCGCTACGGCAGCCCGGAGGACTTCAAATACTTCATCAACCTGGCTCACAAGAATCACATCGGCGTGATCCTGGACTGGGTACCGGCTCATTTCCCGAAGGACGAGCATGGACTCTATGAGTTCGACGGTCATCCTTTGTACGAGGACAGCATGCCCACACGCATGGAGCATAAGGGATGGGGTACCCGCGCCTTCGACTTTGGCCGCGGCGAGGTCCTGAGCTTCCTGATCTCCAACGCTTTCTTCTACTGTGATGTATATCACATCGATGGCATCCGCATCGATGCAGTGGCAGCCATGCTGTACCTGGACTATGACCGGGAGGACGGCGAGTGGATGCCCAACATCAACGGCGGAAGAGAGAACCTGGAGGCGATCCACTTCCTGCGCCAGATGAATCACGATGTGCTGAAGAATTTCCCCGGAGTCTTCACCGTGGCAGAGGAGTCCACGGCATGGCCCATGGTGACCAAGCCGCCACAGGACGGCGGTCTGGGATTCAACTTCAAGTGGAACATGGGATGGATGAACGATACGCTGTCTTACTTTGAGACGGACCCGCTCTTCAGAAGAGGCAGCCACAACAAGCTGACCTTCGCCATCACTTATGCATACAGTGAGAATTTCATTCTGCCCATCTCTCACGATGAGGTAGTCCACGGCAAGCGTTCCATGGTGGACAAGATGCCGGGAGAATATGATAACAAGTTTGCAGGGCTGCGTTCTTTCTTCGTTTATATGATGACACACCCCGGAAAGAAGCTGACCTTCATGGGTGCTGAGTTCGGGCAGTTCATCGAATGGAATGAGAAGCAGGAGCTGGACTGGCTGCTGCTGGATTATGACAACCATCGGAAGATGCAGGATTTCGTCCGGGATCTGAATCAGCTCTATCTGGACAGCCCGGCCATCTGGGAGACCGATGACCGCTGGGATGGATTCCGGTGGATCGACGCAGACAACTGCGATGATAATGTTTATACTTACCTCCGTCTGGACCTTGATCATAAGAAAAAGAAGAACCTGCTGATCGCGCTGAATCTTTCCGGCGTGGATTACACGGACTTCTGGATCGGGGTTCCGGCAAAGGGCAAATATACTGTCCGTATCGACTCTGACGCGCCGGCATATAGCGGAAGAGGACTGCGGCAGGAGACCGTTTACACTTCAGAGGAGGGTGACTGCAATGGTCAGCCTCAGCATATCAGTTTATCGCTGCCGGCTTTCTCCGGGATCGTCCTGGAGTGGTCAGAATAATTAGGAGGAGTTACAGTTATGAACAAAAAACAGTGTGTGGCTATGCTTCTTGCAGGCGGTCAGGGAAGCCGTCTGATGCCACTGACCGATGATACTGCCAAACCGGCTGTGCCGTTCGGCTCCCGTTATCGTATCATCGACTTTCCGCTGTCCAACTGCATCAATTCCGGCATCGACACCGTAGGAGTACTGACCCAATATCAGCCTTTGGAATTGAATGATTACCTGGGAACAGGCGATCCGTGGGATATGAACCTGCGTTACGGTGGACTTCACGTCCTGCCGCCATATCAGGCATCTCAGGGCGCTGATTGGTTCAAGGGAACCGCCAATGCTATTTATCAGAATATAAGATTTATTGAACGTTACGACCCGGATTACGTACTGATCCTGTCAGGAGACCATATTTACAAGATGAACTATGAGATGATGCTGGAGGAGCACATTGCCAATGAGGCAGACTGCACCATCGCCGTCATCGACGTACCTTTGGAAGAGGCATCCCGCTTCGGTATCATGAATACCGATAAGACCGGCCGCGTCATCGAGTTCGAGGAGAAGCCGGCTCATCCCAAGAGCACACTGGCTTCCATGGGTGTTTACATCTTCACAAAGGACAAACTGGTGAAGTACCTGAAGGAAGACGAGGCGGATCCGAACTCCAACAATGACTTCGGAAAGAACATCATCCCGAAGATGCTGGCTGACAATCAGAGAATGTTCTCCTATCTGTATAAGGGTTACTGGAGAGACGTCGGTACTCTGGACTCCTTCTGGGCTGCCAATATGGACGTTATCGGCATGGATCCGGAAGAGGAAGAGAAGCTGATCCTCAACGACGACGGCTGGAAGATCTCCTATCGTCACGGATACAACCATCCTCAGTTCATCCGCGGAGACGCCAAACTCTCCAACTCTGTCATCGGCGACGGCTGCGACCTGAGCGGTGATGTGGAGCATTCCGTCCTGTTCGGAAATGTCACCATCGAAGACGGCGCTGTGGTAAAAGACAGTGTCATCATGGATGATGTTGTGATCAAGTCCGGTGCAGTTGTGGAATACGCCATCGTTGACTGCAACGTATGCGTAGGCGAGAACGCCAAGGTCGGCGGACCGCTGGGCGAAGGCAAACTGACCGTAGTCGCCAAGGACGTCAATGTGGCAGATGGTGCCGTGGTCAGCCAGGGCAGCATCATTGAGCAGGATGTAAAGTAAGGAGTGAATAAGATCATGAATGCAGCAGGAATCATTTTTTCAGACAGCTTCGATGCCAAAATCGACGAGCTGACCGATAAGAGGACTATGTCCGCCATTCCATATGCAGGGAAATACCGTCTGATCGATTTCCCGATCTCCAATATGGTCAATGCCGGCGTCAGCAATATCGGAATCATTACCAAGAAGAATTATCAGAGCCTGATGGGGCACTGCCGTTCCGGCAGCGTCTGGGATCTGGACCGCAAGAACGACGGACTGACCATCCTGTCCCCGTTCTCCACCATCAACCAGACCGACGAGGATGTCTATGTCAACCGCCTGGAGGGCTTGATCAATAATATCAACTATATCCGGAACCTGGACGAGGAATACATCGTCATCACCGGATGCGGATTCATCTGGAACATCGACCTGGAGGACATGCTGGCCAAGCACATCGACAGCGGTGCCAGAATGACTCTGCTCTACACCAAGAACCCGTACAACAAGAAGGCCGGTGTCAACGCGACCTATGTCAGCGTAGATGAGAATCATATGGTCACGGGCCTGGATGTGTCCGACGAGAAACCGGAAGAGATGAGACTGTCCCTGAACACCTTCATCCTGAAGAGAAAGGATCTGGTGGACATTCTGAACCGTGCCATCCATGAGAAGAAGTCCAGCTTCCGCTGGGATATCACCCTTCCGATGATCGAGGCCGGTGAGGTCAGAGGCTATGAGACCAAGGAGAAGGTCCTGTGCTTCGAGAACCTGACTTCTTATCTGGAAAGCAGCCTGGATCTTCTGGACCGTGATGTGCTGAATGCTTTGTTCCACAATGAGAACGGACCCATCATCACCCCGGCAAGAGACAGTGCTCCGACCCGTTACGGTGAGGACTGCCTGGTTGAGAATTCCCTGATCGCCGACGGCGCCATCATCGAGGGCGAGGTCAGAAACTCCATCATCTTCCGTGGCGTACGCATCGGAAAGGGTGCTGTGGTGGAAAACAGTGTCGTAATGCAGGATGCCATCATCTCCGATGGAGCCAAGGTGAATTATGCGGTACTGGATAAGTATTGCGTCATTGAAGAGGGCCGCCTGCTTTCCGGATATATCACACATCCGTTCTACTGTGAGAGAAATGGCCGAATCTAAAATTTTACAGAATGAGTGGTATCTATAATTGAAGCTAGTAATTTACAACTCGAGAGACGAGAATTATAAGAGACCGACAGGACCGGTGCGGAAGGGCACGGAAGTGGCCTTCCGCCTTTCGGTGCTTAAGGACCCGAATATCACGGCTGTGGAAATGGACGTGATTTACGACGCCGACGGGGTGCAGCGCGTCATCCCCATGCATCAGGAGGAGAAGACGCCCCCGCAGGATCCCTATATGTTCTGGACCTGCAGTTTTAACATGGAATACACCGGACTCTACTGGTACAGTTTCCGGGTAGAGACCACCGACGGAAAGATCCTGATCTCCAGAGACATGGACAACCGTGCGGACATCGCTCTGGGCGAGCGCTACATGTGGCAGCAGACCGTGTATGAGCGGGAATACCAGGTACCGGAATGGATCCAGGGAGGCGTATTCTATCACATCTTCGTGGATCGGTTCCACCATAAGGGAGAGCGGGTCCGAATGAAGAATAAAGTCAACCGGGAGAAGTGGGGAGACCTTCCATACTTCAGGCCGGATGAGAACGGTAAAATATGGAACAACGATTTCTTCGGCGGCAATCTGGCCGGCATCGAAGAAAAGCTTCCATATCTTCAGGAGCTGGGTGTGACATGCCTCTATCTGAGCCCGATCTTTGAGGCCTATTCCAATCACAAGTACGATACGGGGGATTACAGTAAGATCGATCCCATGTTCGGAACGGAAGAGGATTTCAAACGTCTTGTAAAGAAGGCAAAGAAAATGGGCATGCACGTGATCCTGGACGGGGTGTTTGCCCACACGGGATCGGACTCCCGGTACTTCAACAAAGACGGACATTATGACAGTTACGGAGCCTACGGCCACCCAGATTCTCCTTATTATGACTGGTATCAGTTCGATGAGGACGGGGAATACCGTACGTGGTGGGGGATTGATACTCTGCCCAAGCTGAATCATTCCAGCGAAGGTCTTCGGGAATACCTCTGCGGTAAGGACGGGGTCGTCCGCAAATGGCTGAAGATGGGAGCCGACGGCTGGCGCCTGGACGTGGTGGATGAGCTGCCCTCCAGTTTTCTGGATGTCCTGGCCAAGGCCGTGAAGGAGACCAAACCGGACGCACTTCTTCTGGGAGAGGTCTGGGAAGATGCATCCAACAAGTCGGCATATGATGAGCGGAAGAACTACTTCCGGGGTGACCGACTGGATTCCGTCATGAACTACCCGTTTAAGGACGCCATTATAGACTTGGTGCGAAACGGAAACAGCAGATGGCTGACGGACACCGTAGAATCCGTGTTGGAGAATTATCCTCCGGAAGTGGTACATTGCCTCATGAATCACCTGGGGACTCACGATACCCCAAGGATCCTGACCGCGCTGGGCGGAAAGGACCTGGGCCCGGATGCGTCCCGGGAGGCCATGGCCGTCACCCGTATGAGCCCCGTGGAGCGAAGCCGTGCCATTCACATGCTTCGTCTGGCTTCCGGGGTGCAGATGACACTCCCTGGCGTTCCCTGCGTCTACTACGGTGACGAGGCCGGGCTGGAAGGCTACAAGGATCCTTTCAATCGCGGCTGTTACCCATGGGGGAAGGAAGAGCAGGATCTGATGCGCTGGTATCACTTCCTCATCCGCTTCCGCCGGCAGCATTATGATGTCTACAAGGACGGAGGTTACCAGACCGTGAAGGAGAAAGACGGCATGTTTGCCTTTGTTCGCTACAACGACAAGAAGAGGATCATGACCGTTGTCAACTGCGGCGAGGATGGACGTACTCTGGCACTGAACGGTCCCTGGCGGAACGCCCTGACGGATGAGGTGTTCGAGGGGACCATAACCGTCAAACCAATGTATGGATTACTATTAGTAAAAGAATAACAGGAGTAGCAAATGGGTTACAAAGAAGAATATAAGAAATGGTGCGAGAGTCCTGCCGTGGACGAAGCCACCAAGCAGGAGCTGGCAGCCATCGCCGGTGACGAGAAAGAGATCGAAGGCCGCTTCACTCACATGCTGGACTTCGGAACCGCAGGTCTCCGCGGGATCATGCAGGCAGGCCTTTTCGGCATGAACGTCTACACAGTCCGCTATGCCACTCAGGGTCTGGCAGACCTGATCAATGGCTGCGGCGAGGACAAGTCCGGCGGCGTGACCATTACCTTTGACTCCAGAAACAACAGTCCTCTGTTTGCCCGGGAGGCAGCAGGGGTCTTGGCAGCCAATGGCATCCACGTCAACATTTTCGAGGAGCTGCGGCCGACTCCGGAGCTGTCCTTCTCCCTGAGAGAGATGGGCTCCATCGCCGGCATCAACATCACTGCCAGCCATAACACCAAAGAATACAACGGGTACAAAGTCTACTGGTCCGATGGTGCTCAGCTTCCGCCTGAGCACGCCGCAGAAGTATCCGCTTCCATGGATCGACTGGACATCTTTGAAGATGTAAAGCGCATGGAATTTGAAGAGGCCAAGGAAAAGGGCTTCATCACGATCCTGGGTGACGAGATGGATGAGAAATATCTCTCCAACGTCCTGGCTCAGTCTGTTGGTAAGCCTTATGTGGATCAGGTAGGAGATGACTTCAGCATCATCTATACACCGTTCCACGGAACCGGATACAAGCTGGTGCCGGAAGTCCTGAAGCGCCTGGGCATGAAGAACGTCCTGACCGTTCCTGAGCAGATGGTCATCGACGGAGACTTCCCGACCGTCGTATCTCCGAACCCGGAGAACGTGGAGGGATTCCACCTGGCCATCGACATGGCGAAGGAAAAGGGCATCGACCTGATCATCGGAACCGACCCGGACGGCGACCGCTGCGGTATCTGCGTCCGCAATGGCTCTGAGTATGAGACCCTCACCGGAAACCAGATCGGCGTACTGCTGCTGGACTACCTGATCAAAGTCAGAAGAGAGCTGGGCATCCTGCCTGCAAATGCTGCGGCAGTGAAGAGCATCGTCTCCACCACCATGGCTAACAAAGTCTGTGACGCCAACGGCATCAAGCTCTTTGAGACCCTCACCGGATTCAAGTTCATCGGCGAGAAGATCAAAGAATTCGAAGCTTCCGGCGACTACACTTACATCTTCGGATTCGAAGAGAGTAACGGCTACCTGGCCGGAACCTATGCCAGAGATAAGGACGCCATCGTGGCATCCATGCTGATCGCCGAGATGGCATGCTGGTATAAGACAAAGGATATGAATCTGTACGAGGCTATGCAGAGTCTGTACGATGAATACGGATTCTTCCGCGAGAAGGTCATGTCCAAGACCGCAGCCGGCCTGGACGGAACCGAGCGTATGGCCCGCAAGATGAGCGAGCTTCGCGAGAATCCTCCTGCTGAATTCGGCGGCCTTGCTGTAGAGCGTGTCCGCGACTACAAAACCGGCGAGATCACCACACTGGCCACCGGCGAGAAGGAGCCCACGGGCCTGCCCACCAGCAACGTGCTCTTCTACGATCTGGAAGACGGATGCTCCGCCATCGTACGTCCTTCCGGAACCGAGCCGAAGATCAAACTCTACGTTATGGTACGTGACGACTCACCGGCCGCTGCCGATGACCGCCTCGCCAAAGTCGTCGCCGCCGGCGACGCACTGCTGGATATCTAATACC
>CAMOGZ010000054.1 GCA_946614405.1 uncultured Eubacterium sp.
AAGCCGTATGACACGCCGCAGCATGGAGCTGTTATACATCAGTACCACCAGCAGGAACACGATGGCCGCCAGCAACACCTTCATGACGTTCATGATGGCGTACCACTGCTTCTCCCGGTTTACGTTGATATAGACGTAGTAATTCTTCCCGTCGCCAAAGGTCACGATCTGGTTATACAGGTCTGTGGTGAACTCGGACGTATCGATGCGTACATCATTCACACTGAGGTGGGCCACCGCCTCCTTGTTCGCCGCCAGGGTGGAGTTCTCGTTCTGAAGGCCTGATGTGTCATTGGTATCCACCACATAGCCCGCCGAAAACAGGTCGTGCTGATTGTCGTAGATCAGAAGCTGGGTGTAGTGTTCATCGTCCACCCATTCCTTCAGAATGTCCGTGTCCGTGGGGATGACCTTATTCTCCCACACGAACATCCGGAAGTCGTGGTATTTCTCATTCACGGCTTCCGTCTTGGCCTTCTCCGACAGGAACAGGACCTGGGCAAAGTAAGCCTCCAGCGCCGTGGCCACAAAGTACACCCCTATGGTGATCACAGCAGCCGTGACCAGCGCCACAGTCAGTTTAAAGTTCAGAGACCAATTGGGACGAACCAGTCGGTCCCGCAGTCTTCTGCCTTCAGTCAATTCGGTACCCCTTTCCCCAGACCGTCTTGATGATCCGCGGCTTGTTCACGTCGCTCTCCAGCTTCTTACGCAGGTTCAGGATGTGGACCATGATGGTATTGCTGGCGGAGGGCAGGTAATTCTCCCCCCAGACATTCTCATAGAGATCCTTATTCTGCACCACCTCACCCCGGTGCTCGATGAAGTACCGGAGGATATCGAATTCTTTATCCGTCAGGTTGATCCTGGTGTCGTCCCGGCGCACCGAGCGCGTCCGGACGTCGATCACCACATCCTCAGACAGGACCTCCGTGTTAGGATCCTTCTGGGGCGCTCCCACCTGGTCGTAGTCGATCCTGCGGCGGATCAGCGACTTGACCTTCATGAGGAGTTCCGTCTGGGAAAACGGCTTGACCAGGAAATCGTCTCCGCCGCTGTCGTAGGCCTCCACCATGTCCGCATCCTGGGACTTGGCCGTGAGGAACAGCACCGGCACCGATGAAACCGCCCGGAGCTGCTCGCAGACCTCCACTCCGGAGATCCCCGGCATCATAATATCCAGGATCACCAGATCCACCTCCGGGTTCTCCCGGATCTTCTCCAGCGCCACAGAGCCATTCTCCGCCTCCATGGTGAGATATCCCTCACTTCGCAGGAGGACGCCCAGGACCTCCCGGATATTGGGATCATCATCTACAATGAGAATATGGTTATGTGTTGTCATGATTCTCTTCCTTTACAAAATATCAAAATCCGCCAGACTCCGGTAATAGAAGTCCGCGCTGATCTTGATCTGTTCCTGGTCCGCTTCGCTGGTGGGATCATACACGCCCACGGTGCGGAACCCTTCCTTCCCTGCGGTACGGATGGCGTACAGCCCGTCCTCGAACACCCAGGTCTCCGGTATGTCGGTCTTCATCCGGTGGACCGCCTCATAGAAGATGGCCGGGTTATGCTTGGTGGCTCCCACCTCCAGGCAGGTGAGGATGGCCTGGAAATAGTCCCGGATCCCCAGCCGGTCGAAGGCGATCTCCAGGAACGGCCGGTCCGTGGAGGATGCCACCACCATGGGGATCTCCAGTTCCCGGACCCGGTTCAAAAGCTCCAGCGCCCCTTCCTTGAAGTCTGCTTCCTCACGGTAGCACTTCTCCATCTGGTCGTTGATCCCCTGTGCGATCTCCGGAATACTCATGTCCAGACCGTAATGATCGATCAGATACTGGGCTCCGGATTCCACCGTCTCCGTGAATAAAATATCTCCCAGGCCTTCTTCCGCCTGGATGCCAAGTGTACCAAGAAAACGCGCTCCTGCATCATGCCAGACCGGCATGGTGTCCAGGAGCGTCCCGTCAACGTCAAATATTACACCGGCCATTAATTTAGTCGATCTTGCTATATGCATAGTGTAATTTAAATCCTTTCCCGTCTCGCTCGCCGGAGTCCTTCAGGAGATAGCCGTCCTCGTTGAAACCCATCACCACGTTCCCCATAACGATATGATTGGTCTCATCCAGACTCCATGTGCCGGCCTCTTCGATCTCGTCACCCTCCGGACTGGTCCCCTCCAGTGTGTAATTGCCGTCTCCGTCGATGCGATAGACTTCCTCGCCGCATCCGGTCATATCCAGGCTTCCGTCACTCATGAGAAATCCGGAGAGCTTCCACATGCCGATGTATCTGGCCTGGGCCTCCTCCTTCTCCATGTCCGCGGTGGATGCCGTGGGGTCTGTGTTGCCCGGGTCCTCCGGATCAGTCTCAGGCGCCTCTTCTGCCGGCTCTTCCTCCTGGGGCTGCTCCGTCTGCGCCGTCTGCTGCGGCTCTTCCTGAGTCTGCTCCTGCCCGCCTCCGCAGGCACAAAGGCAAACGGTCAGGGCTCCCGCAAGCAGTAATGTAAACAATTTCTTCTTCATCTCAGTTCCCCCTTTATACTGAGAATTATACCATATAGTACCATTCTGTTCAATTCTTTTGAATGGAAAGACCCGGGAGTTGGTCAATCCGCCCCCGGGTCTAACGTGTAATGCTATACTTGATGATAAATAGGTATTATTCGAAGATTTTACTCCTCGATGTCTCTTCTCATTGCTTCTTCTTCAGCCTTTCTGGCGGCCATCATCTTATCGAATTCCTCATCCGACATCATCTCCATGGTGAATCCGGTGAATCCATAGATGATCGAAACGATCGGATTGATGTAATTCAGTACTGCATATGGAGCATACTGTGTTGTCGGAACACCAAGGAAACCAGTCATGGTCGCTCCGCAGACATTCCATGGAATCAGCGGGGAGGTCAGTGTTGCGGAGTCCTCCAGACATCTGGACAGGTTCTTGTTCTTGAGTTTTCTGTCCTCGAATGCCTGTCTGTACATTCTGCCCGGCAGAATGATAGCCAGATACTGGTCTGCTGTCAGCAGGTTGACAAAGATGCAGGTGCAGATCGTCGCTGTAACCAGAAGTCCGGTGTTCTTTGCCACCTTCAGGATCGCTTCTACCAGCTGACCCAGCATTCCTGTAACTTCCAGAACGCCCGCGAAGGACATGGAGCACATTACGATGGATACGGTCCACAGCATGCTGTCGAACCCGCCTCCACCGACAACGTCTGCAACAGTATAGTCGTCTGACAGAACAATGTCTGCACTGGAGGATTCATATCCATAGTGCATGATGCTGAACCAGTCAACGACCTTGACACCCTGTGCAACGGCCATGACAAATACGCCCATAAGTACGCTGAAGAACAGAGCCGGCAGTGCCGGAACTTTCAGAATAACCATGATCAGCAGGATCAGGACCGGCAGCATCAGTGCCGGGCTCATGTTGAACTCTGCAGAAATTGCATTCTGAAGGATATCCTTCAGTTCCATGGTAACATTTCCGTCACTGTGGGCACTTCTTCCAAGGATGAAGAAGACCACCAGCGCGATCAGATAGGACGGCGTAACGGTGTAAACCATGTGCCGGATGTGCTCGAATACGTTACTTCCGGCAACACCAGGCGCCAGGTTGGTGGTATCAGACATCGGTGACATCTTATCTCCGAAGTAGGATCCGGATACGACGGCACCTGCTGTCATGACAGGGTTGACACCCAGACCGATGGAAATACCGATCAGGGCAACACCAATGGTTCCTGCTGTTGTGTAGGAGGAACCGATCACAAGGGATACGATAGAACACAGCAGACATGCGGTGACCAGGAAAATGGACGGATTCAGAATATCCAGTCCATAGTAAATCATTGCAGGAATAATGCCGGCGCATTTCCAGGTACCGATCAGCATACCTACTGTCAACAGGATCAGATTTGCCTGCATGGAACGGTTGATTCCGGCAAGCATGCCCTTCTCCATGACACTCCATTTCCATCCGTTCAAGGCTCCCACAACTGCTACGAATGCAGCAGACAGGGCCAGAGGCATATGAGCTTCACCATAGGACTTGAAGATGGAGTACATGATAACGGCCAGTGTGAATACGACGCAGATCAAAACCTGCCACATTGGAACTCTTCTACCCATAACTCTCTTCGTACAGGATAATTCCGGTACTTTCTCCTTTCCATAACAACTAGAATAATAACGGTCAATAAATATATAACGGGAAGCTGTCCGTTGCCCTACTCCGGACAGCTCCGGTTATACGTTATCAGATCAGGCCTCATCATACTTGCGGATCAGATCCTCCGTCACCTCAGGAGTCAGTCCCGCATCGGCGCAGACTCTGCGGAAGGCCTCATCCAGCGCCGCACGTCTCTCATCAGACAGCGGGCAGGCGTTTACCTTCACGATATCTTCCACGTAATTGATGGCCTTATCCATCATGGAGTGACCGCCTTCCTTCATCCAGGCAGCGCGCTCCTGATAGTTCATGGTGATGTTACTGTAGTTCTGTTCCTTCTTATAGTTCTTCAGAGTGTGTTTCTGATTCATGAAGTTTCCGCCGGAGCCGACTTCGATGAGAAGATCTGCCGCCAGGGCTTTGTCGTCGAAGCGGATGCCCTTCTCCAGGTGCTTCAGCGTGCCGATGAAGTCATTGTCCATGACCATCTTCTCGATGCTCATCTCCGCGATGACGTTCAGTCCGCCTCCGCCGGAGACGTTGTCCACGCCGGCCATCATGGCCATGAGCCCGGACCGTGCGGTCTCGGAGCCTGCCTGGTAGTCGATGATCTTGGAATCGGACATGGCTGCATAGGTGTGCACCGGCAGACCGTAGAATTTACCCATCTGGGCGTAGGCTGCGGTGATCATGCTGCACTCCATGGCCTCCATGGGGGTGTACATGGTATGCATGTTAAAGATACAGGGTGCGCCGCCGTAGACCACCGGATGTCCCGGTTTGATACACTGAGCCAGGACCACACCGGAAACCATTTCCACGGTATGCTCCAGGACGCATCCTGCCAGAGTCACAGGGCCGGTGGCGCCGGCGATCTGTGCAGAAATGAATTCGATTGGAATGTCCATGTTGACGCAGTCCACGGTGTTTCTGGCACCGATGGTGGACCACTTCATGGGGGATGTGTCGCAGATATCGAAGATTGTGTACGGCTTGGTCCGTACTGCCTCCTCGCTTCCCAGGACCGCCTTCAGAAGTTCGAAGGTCCGGGGCACGCCCTCTTCATCGGTGGATCCGCCGATGATGGGCTTGGTGGAATTCTGCATCTCCGTGTAGTAGAGATACTGGGATCCCAGCTCGCCCGGGGCTTCCTCGCAGACGATGGAGGATGAAACAAAGTCAAAATGAGGCAGTGCCTGGGATACCCGGGTCAGCCTCTTCAGATCTCTTACATTGGACAGCCGGGAGGTGATCCCGTCCTGATCCAGCACATTGCTGGCGCTGCTGCCCGGGTTGAACCGGGTCTTGCCGTCGCCGAATGTGCAATAATAGTTGCCTTCTCTATCGTACAGGTCGAATGTGGCCGGGGCGCTCTCGATGCAGCGCTCCACCAGTTCCCTGGGGAACCAGACCTTCTGGGACTCGTAGTCCACCCTACAGCCGGCATCCTCCAGATATTTCAGTGCCGGTTCGTACGCAAAGACCATGCCCATGTTTTCAAGGACATACATTGCCTGTTCATGCACCTTCTGAACCTGCTCTTCTGTCAGGATCTTGAACTGCATGCTCTCGTCATATTTAAATTTTCCCATAACTCTCCTAGCCCTCTCTGTAAGCTTTTTATCCTTATATATATAATACCATGGAAGATTCAGACGATTTCGACTAATATTCAGTTACTTTTGGAAAATATTTGTATTTTATAAGATAAATTAATGTGTAATATAAGTCAGGCTTAATCAAACATAAAAAAAACAAACGACTCGCTATGGAGTCGTTTGTTAAGATCAGACGTAATCTTCGATTAACGCTTGGAGAACTGGGAAGCCTTACGGGCTTTCTTGAGTCCGTATTTCTTTCTTTCCTTCATTCTCGGGTCTCTTGTCAGGAATCCGGCTGCCTTCAGCGGAGCTCTGTAAGCATCGCTGTCTGCCTCGCACAGAGCTCTGGAGATACCATGTCTCAGAGCGCCTGCCTGTCCGGTGAGTCCGCCGCCGTTAACCAGTGCGATGACATCAAACTTGCCCTCTGCGCCAGCGATTCCGAACGGTCTCATAACTTCCTGTCTCAGCAGTTCTGCTGGGAAGTAATCATTCAGGTCCTTCTTGTTGATGATTACTTTTCCGGTACCAGGGAGAAGTCTTACTCTGGCAACGGAAGATTTTCTTCTGCCGGTTCCACGATACTGTGTCTTAGCCATGTTCTATTTCCTCCCTTTCCTTAAAATTCCAGCACTTCTGGTTTCTGAGCAGCATGCTTGTGCTCAGGTCCTGCATAAACGTGTAACTTCTTGAACATCTGTCTGCCCAGTTTGCCGTCCGGGAGCATTCCCTTGACAGCGTGACGGATGATTTCCTCAGGCTTCTTAGCCTGCAGTTCCTCAAAGGTCAGTTCTTTCTTTCCACCTGGGAAGCCAGAGTAAGAAACGTAGGTCTTTTCTTTTCTCTTCTTACCAGTAACGGCGACTTTCTCAGCGTTGATAACGATGACGTTATCTCCGCAGTCGACGTGTGGAGTGAAGGTCGGCTTGTTCTTTCCTCTCAGAACGGACGCAACTTCAGAAGCCAGTCTTCCGAGAGTTTTGCCTTCTGCATCGACAACGTACCACTTACGCTGTACTTCAGCAGGTTTTGCAATGTAAGATTTCATGATACTTCCTTTCTGCCTACTAGGTTGTTTCCAACGGATTCGGCCCTGCCTACTGTCATCCCCCCGTGGGATGATGGTCGGCACTTAACTAAAAACTTTAGCACGCCAGGCTCCGGCGGTGACCCACCTGCCCGCGTTAGGGTGCGCATAACAACGCAACGATAATTATATATCAAAACAATTGGAAATGCAACTGTTTTTTATCATTCAAATGCATCATAGATCGCACGGATGGCTACATCGAAATCCTTGTTCTCCACGCCCACGATGATGTTCATCTCGCTGGAGCCCTGGTCGATCATACGGATGTTGACCTCGGCGTCAGCCAGAGCGGTGAACAACTTGGCGGACACACCTACGCTGCGGCTCATGCCGTAGCCTACTGTGGCGATCAGCGCGATGTTCTCGAAGGTCTCGATGTGGTCCGGTTTCAGCCGGGCGTTGAATTCCTCCACGATCTCATCCAGGCGGCCGTCCATGGCTTTGTTGCTCAGGACCACCGAGACGGTGTCGATGCCTGTAGGAATGTGCTCTACGCCCAGGTCAAAGTCCTCTTCCAGGATGTTCAGGATCTTCCGCAGGAACCCGCGCTCCCCGCCCAGGCGGTTCTTATACATAGCGATAACGGTGAAGTCCTTGCTGCCGGCGATACCGGTGACCACCTTGTCGCTGGTCTCCTCCTGAGCCGTGATGACCGTGCCCGGATCCTCCGGAATATTGGTGTTCCGGATGTTGATGGGGATGTTGGCCTGACGGCATGGGTAGATGGCATCCTCATGGAGTACGGAGGCGCCCATGTAGGACAGCTCACGCAGTTCCTTGTAGGAGATGCGGTCGATGGGCTTGGGGTTCTTCACGATGCGGGGGTCTGCCATCAGGAAGCCCGATACATCGGTCCAGTTCTCATAGATATCGGCCTGCACGGCTCTTGCCACCAGGGCTCCTGTGATGTCAGAGCCGCCTCTGGAGAAAGTCCGGATGGCCCCGGTCTCCTTGTCGGTCCCGTAGAATCCCGGGATCACGGCGTGCTCGTGCTTGGCCAGCTCTTCGGCCAGTGCCTCATTGGTCTCCTCCGCCAGGAGTCTTCCCTTCTTGTCGAACAAAATCAAGCCGGCGGTGTCCACGAAATCATAACCCATATAGGCTGCCACCAGGATCGCGGTGAGATACTCTCCGCGGCTGGCGATGTAGTCTGCAGTGCAGCCCTTCTCCATCTCCGCACGGATCTCCTCGAACCGGCTCTGCAGGCCCACGTGAACGCTCAGGTTCATCATGATGGCGTTAAACCGGTCTGCGACCACCTGGAATACCTGCTCATAGGGCAGGTTCTGCTCCATATGGGTCTTGCACAGGTACAGCAGGTCTGTGACCTTGTTGTCTGCGTCAAAACGCTTGCCGGGAGCGGATACGATGACGTAGCGGCGCTCCGGGTCTGCCTCAATGATCTTTCTCGTTTTCGCAAGCTGGATCCCGTCCGCAACGGAGGATCCTCCAAATTTAAGAACTTTTACTCCCATTGGGTCTCCTTATTCTGAATCGGGCGG
>CAMOGZ010000055.1 GCA_946614405.1 uncultured Eubacterium sp.
TTGGCATTGTCCATGATCTGCTCCGTGTCGCTGGCGCCGCTGAGGATCACCTTGATCTGGGGTTTCCCCTTCAGGAACCGGAAGGCCCAGGCCGGGATACTCCAGTCCGGATGCGCCTGCTTGAGAAGTTCATTGGTCCTGGGCGTCAGGTCCGCCAGGCTTCCGCCCCGGACGGACTCCATGGTGAAGACCGGGATGTTCCGGTCCGCCATCGCCTGGTACTCCTTGGCTGCCATGCCGTACCACCAGTCATAGTAGTTCAGCTGCAGGAGCACAAAGTCCCACGGGTGGGAATCCGCAAACTCCTCCAGTACGTTTACACTGGCATGGGAAGAGAATCCGAGATAACGGATCTTCCCCTGTTTTCTCTGCTCTTCCAGGAACGGGATCACGCCGCATTCCAGATACTGCTTGTAACTGCTGTCTCCGATGGAATGGATCAGATAGAAATCGATGCGATCTGTCTGAAGCCGCTCCAACTGGCTGGCGAAGACACGCTCATAATCCGGATCCAGGTCATAATAGAATTTACTTGCCAGGTAGTAGCTGTCTCTGGGGTACTTCTTCAGGCACTCTCCCAGGCAGCGCTCGGAATCGCAGTCATTGTACATAGGGGCAGTGTCGAAGTAATTGATGCCAGCATCGAAGGCGGCGTCAATGATCTTCTGTGCTTCCTCGTAATTCACCGGAGCATGGGGATCCGTCACGTCGGAAGACGGGAAACGCATACACCCCAGCCCCAGGTTGGATAATTTCAGTCCATTAAAGTCTATATAGTTCATATAACCTCCACAGTAGTGTAATAATTGCCTTGATTATACCATATTCTACTGGACGATGGGTCAAAAATTGCGTATTATATAGTGGGTAGATTTTTCGATCAAGGAGAATGATATGACATCGAATCTGAAAGAAACCATCGTCACCATCAAGATGCTTTGCGAGAGTCTGGACAAGAACCGTCTGGGGATCTCTGCCCTGGACCCCTTCGCCCGTCGCTCCACCTTTGCCGTCTTCCGGGATGAGACCATCCGGTTCCTGTGCTATCTGGCCACCCGGGATTCTGGTCCCAGCGATGCGGAGGCCGCATTCATCAATGATTGTTTCGATTATTCCTATACCGTTTCGGACATGGAGAAGGTCGTCACCGGCGACGCCTCCATCCGGACCATCGAGACCGACGTTCCCACCTTCATGAAGGTCATCGTCAATGCGGACAACATCCGCTATGAGAAGAAGATCCCCCACACGGGGCCATCCTGCGTTCTCATCGCCAACTTCTTCGGCATGATCGGCCGGGAGCTTCTGGCGGCGGACGACGATGTCAGCGATGCTGAAGTGGAGAGCCTGACCAATATTCTGGCCACCATCCGTAAGTATTACGAGGAAGTGGACATGGATTACCGCAACAACGGCGACGGCGGTGTCAAACCGGATCTGGGAACTGAAGGCCTGACCGGCGCCGCGAAAGCCGAAGAAGAAGAGATCGGCACTCTGGAAGAGCTTCTGGAGGAGCTGAACGAGCTCATCGGTCTTGAGAAGGTGAAGCAGGAGGTCAACTCTCTGGTCAATCTGATGCAGATCATGCAGCTCCGCAAGGAACGGGGTCTGAAGGAAGTTCCCGTATCCCTGCATCTGGTCTTCTCCGGAAACCCCGGAACAGGCAAGACCACCGTGGCCCGGCTTCTGTCCAAGATCTATTACCGCATCGGCGTTCTGTCCAAGGGACAGCTCATCGAGGTGGACCGCTCCGGACTGGTGGGCGGCTATGTGGGACAGACTGCACTGAAAACTCAGGAAGTACTGAAGAAAGCCATCGGCGGGGTTTTGTTCATCGATGAGGCCTATGCCCTCACCGCCAAGCGGGGCGAGAACGACTTCGGCCTGGAGGCCATCGACACCCTGCTGAAAGGCATGGAAGACAACCGGGATGACCTGGCTGTCATCGTAGCCGGCTACCCGGATCTGATGGAGGAATTCCTCAGTTCCAACCCGGGACTCCGGTCCCGCTTCAACCGGTTCATCTATTTCGATGATTATACCCCGGAGGAACTGGGTAAGATATTCCTGTTCCGCTGCAGCAAGAGCGGATATACCCCCGATGAGTCTGCAATGAAATACGTGGAAGAGTTCTTCCGCAAACGCTATGAAAACCGTGGCGACAACTACGCCAACGGACGAGACGTCCGCAACTTCTTTGAGCGGGCGATCATTAACCAGGCAAACCGCCTGGCCGGAAAGGAAGGTCTCACAGACGAGGAACTGACCACACTCACAGAGGAAGACCTGAACACGATTGAACTATGAGAAAAGCTAAGATTATAATCGGCGCTGCCGTTCTGCTTTGTGCTATGGGCGGCGCGCTCTACTACAACTATCAGGCCAGCTTCGCTGACCGGTTCCTTCCCGGGACCGTGATCAACGGCGAGACAGTGGGCCGCATGGACGTCGCCACCGCGCTGACGAACCTGGAGAAGGACTACACCCTGAAGGTCTCCTTCCGGGGCGGAACCACTGAGAAGGTCAAGGGGAAAGACATCGACTACCAGTTGGAAAGTGACGAGGACATCGCCCGGCTCCAGAAAGAGCAGGGATTCCTGAGCTACCTGAAGAATGCCTTTGTGCCGGACAAGTACACGCTGAACACCAAGGCCTCCTATTCCCAGGATAAGCTTGCGGCTCTGACCCAGTCCTGGGCGGAACTGGACGAGAAGAACATGACCCCGGCCAAGGATGCCTGCGTCCACTACGAAAACGGCGACTTCACCATTCTCCCGGAGGAGGACGGCACCATCGTAAACACCAAGGGAATGATGAAGGCCATGGACGAGGCCATCACCACCTGCAGCAAGTCGCTGGATCTGGAGAAAACCGAGGGCATCTACCCTGTGGCGAAGGTCAAGGCCGACGATCCTCAACTGGCGGCGGACTGCGAGGCCGTGAAGAAGATGAAGTGGAACACCGTGACCTACGATGTTCCCAAGGGCGATGACATTCACCTCACCCCCAACATCACCATGGACTGGCTCACCCGCGACGATGATGGGAACCTGGTCAGAGATGAGTCCCGCTGGAACGACGAGATCCGGGACTACGTAGATTCTCTGGCGGACTACGTGGACACCGTAAACAAGAAGCATAAGTTCAAGACCCACTCCGGCAAGGTGATCAAGCTCAATGCTACAGGCTACTATGGATGGCAGATCGATCAGAATGCTGAGACGGCTCAGCTGGCTAAGGACCTGGCTGCGGACAAACCCGTCTCCCGGAAGCCCATCTACAACATGGAAGAAGCTGCCGACTACAGCAGTAACTACGGCTTCGGCAAGAATTACGTGGAGGTAGATCTGGGAAGTCAGCACCTCTGGGTCTATAAGAAGGGCAAGGTGATCCTGGAAAGTGATGTAGTCTCCGGGACCCAGGGCGCTCACGCATCCCCCTCCGGCTCCTTCCGGATCCTGGATAAGGCAAGGAACGTGGTCCTTCGCGGACCTCAGGTCAAGAAGAAGATCAAAGTCAAAGACGAGAAAGGCAAGGAAAAGGAGATCGTCTCCAAGAAGGTGGAATATGAATGGGAATCCCCCGTAAGCTACTGGATGCCCATCAACTATGAGGGGATCGGACTCCACGATGCCAGCTGGCGAGGAGTATTCGGCGGCGACATCTGGACCTACAACGGATCCCATGGCTGCATCAACCTGCCGGTGCCCTTTGCGCCCAAACTCTACGACGCTGTGAAAGTAAAGACCCCGGTAGCCATTTACTACTGATCATCATGAGTCCCTCACCGGGGGCTCATTTTCTTTTCACGGAATCATTTCTGTGATATGATAGGATTGTATTTGTTGAAAGATCCATCAGAAAGGTATCAGGACAATGACAGACAGTATCTACGGCGCCTGGGAGGGCGCCCTTCGCGAGATCATGGAAAGAATGACGGAGCGGCTTTCGGAGTTCAACAGCCGCACGGCGCAGGAGACCGGGTACAAGGTCTATGAACATCTGAATGCCCGGGTCAAGTCCGAGGACAGCATGAGAGAGAAGTGCCGGCGGAAGGACCTTCCGGAAACGGCGCAGTCCGCCCTGACGGAGATCCGGGATGCCGTGGGCCTTCGGATCGTCTGCAACTTCATCGACGACATCTACCGGAACGTGGAATACATCCGCAGCTTCCCCGACGTCACAGTGATCGAAGAGAAGGACTATGTCTATAACGCCAAGCCAAACGGGTACCGGAGCTACCATATGATCCTGTCCGTGGAACATCCCACAGCAGATCCATCCGGAAACACCCCCGGCCGATACTTTGTGGAAATACAGCTCCGCACCATCGCCATGGACACATGGGCGAGCCTGGAGCATGAGATGAAATACAAACGTGAGGTCAGCAATCAAAGGATGATCGTCAGCGAGCTGAAGCGGGTCGCGGACGAGCTGGCGTCCTGCGACGTCTCCATGCAGACGCTGCGGGATCTCATCCGGGAAGGATCAGAATGAGACTTTTACTTGCAGAAGATGAACTGGAGCTGTCACAGGCCGTGACGGCGATACTGGAACACTCCGGATATGAGGTGGACGCCGCACTGGATGGCGCCGCCGCACTGGCACTGGCTCAGAGCAAGCCCTACGACTGCATCATCCTGGATATCATGATGCCGAAGATGGACGGGATCCAGGTGCTGCAGAACCTTCGGGCCGGAGGTGATCACACCCCGGTGATCATGCTGACGGCCAAAGCCGAGGTGGAGGACCGCATCGAAGGTCTCGACTCCGGCGCAGATGATTATGTCACAAAGCCTTTCGCCATGAAGGAACTCCTGGCGCGGATCCGTTCCGCCACCCGCCGCTCCTCGGATTACACCCCGAGTCAGCTGGTCATGGGCAGCGTGACCCTGAATGTGGAGGAACATGAGCTGGCCAGCAGCAATTCCATCCGCCTTGCGGGACGAGAGTCCCGGCTGATGGAGATCCTGATGCTGAATCAGGGGAAGTCCCTCACAACAGAAGACCTGTTCACACGGGTCTGGTCCGACGATCCGGAGGCCGAGGCGGACATCGTATGGGTCTATATCTCTTATCTGCGGCAGAAGCTGCGGTCCATCCAGGCTGATGTGGAGATCGCAGGCGAAAAGGACGGAGCCTTCACGCTCCGTTTGATTGAGGAATGATGCAGGCTGCATCAAGGAGTCAGAATGGAAAAGAAACTTGCCCGTAAGTTTGTACTGACAGCCACCCTGGCCATGGTCATCGTACTGACCCTGGTGCTGGGCGCCCTTTCGCTGTACACTACCAACCGGGAGTATTATAAAATCGACTATACGCTGGATCTTCTGCTGGAAAATGATGGCGAGGACCTGACCGCAGAAGATGATTCCCGGAAGAAAGCCGACAATTATGGCCCGGAATTCCGGTTCAAGCAGCGCTATTTCAGCGCGGTGCTGAACTCAGACGGAGAAATCCAGTCCGTTAATACCAAGAGGATCCACTCTGTGGATGAGGAGGATGCCCGCACACAGATCGCAGACATCATCAAACAGGGAAAAGACAAAGGTTTCGGCCAGACGGAGGAAGGCGTCATCTATCGATATAAGCTAAAAGAATCCGATGACCAGACCATCTTCGCAGCGGTGGATGTGACCGACAATCTGATGACCATCCATACGATTCAGTGGACGGCTACGGCGGTTGGCCTGATCTGTCTGCTGCTGTTCATTCTGGTGGTCCATCTGCTGTCCCGCCGGGTGGTGCGGCCCTTCGTTCGCAATGCGGAGATCCAGAAGCAGTTCATCACCAACGCTGGTCATGAGCTGAAGACACCCCTCACCATTATCAAAGCCGACACGGAGATGATCGAGCTTCTCCATGGGGAAGACAAGTGGACGGAAAGCATCCACGGTCAGGTGACTCGCCTCACCGGTCTCATCAATGATCTGATCAAACTGGCCCGCATGGAAGAACGGGAGAATGTGGAGCTGTCTCCAGTGGATATTTCCGCGGAAACTTCCGCTGTCTGTGACAACTTCCGCACCGTGATCGAAGGCCAGGGCAAGAACCTGACCGCCGATATCACGCCGGACCTCATGGTAATGGCGGAATCCAAAGACCTCCATGAGCTGATCAACATTCTGGTGGATAACGCCGCCAAATACTGTGATGATGGCGGCACAGTCCGAGTCGCCCTGTCCAAACAGTCCGGGCGCTCTTCCTTTGGCGGCAAAACTGCCGGACATGCCAGACTCACCGTGGCAAACGATTATGCCGAAGGCGACGGTGTGGATTACAGTCGGTTCTTCGACCGCTTCTACCGCCAGGACCAGTCCCACAACAGCGGGGCGAGCGGCACCTCAACGGCGGGCGGGAGCTCCGGCAGCACAAGCGCCGGCAAGAGCGGCCACGGCATCGGCCTCTCCATGGCCCAGACCATCGTGGAAGCCTTCCGGGGCAAGATCCAGGCAGGCTATGCAGATGGCGTGATTACATTTACGGTGGAACTATAGAAAAAGCGGAGCTCCGTGCTCCGCTTTTCGATTTCACGATTCTCTGTCAAACACGCTCTGCAGCAGTATGCCGCCCACGATGAGGATCACCGCGGCGAAGGCCTGCAGGCTCAGGTGCTCTTTCAGGAAGATGGCTGAGACCACCAGGGACAGGAAGGGGGTCAGATAGGCAAGGTTTGCAATGACCGCCGTATTCTTCGCCTTCTGCAGCGCCAGTGCCCAGAGCAAATAGGCGAATCCGTTGGCCGCGATCCCCATCCAGAGGAAACCGGCCCACTGGATGCCAACGGGCATGATCCAGTCCTCCATCACCAGGCCGCTCACTGCTGAGCCCAAAAAGACCGTCAGCCACACCAGCATCATGGCGATGTTCTGGTCCATGTCCAGTTTCTTATTCAGTACGCAGAAGAGACCGTAACAGGCGGCTGCGATGATGCAGGCCGCCATCCCCAGGATGGCGCTCCCGGTCCGTTCAGGCCCGCCTCCCCCAAGGGAAAGCACCACGATCCCTGCAAAGGAGCAGAGGATCGCCACGATCTTCATCGCTGTCACCTTCTCCTTCAGGATCAGGCAGGAGAAGATCACCAGCATCACCGGCCACAGGTAGTTCAGAATACAGGCCTCCTGTGACGTCAGGACGGAGAGTCCGTAATAGTACAGCGCGTTATACAGAAACATTCCGCCGAAGGCGATCACGATCATGGCCCCGTAGTCCCGGGGCGATATTTTTTTCATACGGTGCAGATTCCCACCGGCGATATTCTTCACCAGCAAGAACAGCACGGCCAGCCCCGCGTTGATGGTCAGGGCCTCCAGATTGGGAAATCCCGTCAAGAGAGCCTTTGTGACCGCGGCCGCAGAGGACCAGATCAGCACCGTAACCACTGCATAGATATAACTTTGTTTCAATGATTGCCCCCTTCTGCCAATTCCCTTGCTGCATCCTGGCAGAGCCGGACTGCCTCCGGCTCCTCTGCCTCATTGGCGGCGAAACATAAGATAAATGGGCGATGGCCCAGTACGATCCCCACGTCATTTTCGATCCCCAGGTCCTCCCCCGTCTTGTGGGCGATGGGAAGCCGGCGGATATAGAATGGGATCTTGTAAGTATTCTGCTGGTTTTGCAGCAGCGCCAGCATCTCCCTGCTGGCCTCCGGGGACACCAACTGGCCCCGGTACATGCGCCGGAAGAAGTCCGCCGTCTCGGTCAGGGAGATCATATTCTCCTTGCCCAGCACCTCCGGCCGGGTGTCGAAGAGCTTCCGGGCGAGCACCGTCTTCTCGTGCCCCAGGCTCCGGATATGCTCCCGGATCTCATCGATCCCCAGAAGGTCGATCATCATGTTCGTAGCAGTGTTATCGCTGATGAGGATCATGAGCCGCATCAGGTCCTTCACCGTGAAACAAAGTCCCGGCTGCATGTAATTCAGAACACCGCTCTCGGGGAACATGTCCTCGGTGAGATTGCCATTCAAAAGGGCCTGCTGGTAATCCGGGATGCCAAGTCCCGGCACCATGTGCTCTGCCCGCAGGATCACACTGCTGTCCCACTGCATTCTCCCTTCCTCCGCCTGCTGATATGCCGCGGACATGATCCACAGCTTGATGACGCTGGCGGACTCGAAGACATCATCCTCCTGACCCTGAAGCCACAAGTCATGCTCTCCGCTGGTCAGGTCCTCCCGGTAAATGCCGATGCGGCCCTTCATTTTTTTCAGTCTTGTCTCAAATTCCATGAGTCTTTACTCCATCTCCCTTGCCATAAGGTCATAGTAATTCTGTCGCCGTGTCACCAGCCGGCTCCGGCCATTTCTCACAAA
>CAMOGZ010000056.1 GCA_946614405.1 uncultured Eubacterium sp.
GTTGGATGCAGCCAATGATGAAGTAGCTAAGACCAAGGAAGAGCTGGAGACCGCGAAGGCTGATCTGGAAAAGGCTCAGGCTTCCGGAGAAGCAAGTGCTTCTGAGATCGCGGATCTGAAGGCTGCCGTTGAGGCCGCTAAGGCAGAGGCTGAAGCAGCTAAGAAGGAAGCTGCAACCGCCAAGGCTGCTCTTGCAGAAGCAAAGGCCAAAGAACTGACCGTCAAGGGTCTGAAAGTCAAGGCCGCTAAGAAGAAGGCAACCGTAACCTTCAAGAAGACCAAGGGCGCAACCGCTTATCAGGTTCAGTACAAGCTGGGCAAGAAGGCATGGAAGAACGCCGCCAAGTCCACCAAGAAGGTCAAGGTCGTCGTCAAGAAACTGAAGAAGGGTAAGAAGTACACCTTCCGTGTACGCACCATTTCCAAGGTAAACGGCAAGACCGTATACGGAAAATGGGCAACCTCCAAAGCAGTGAAGATCAAATAAGGATCGATAATTGCAGATGGTCGGATGATTGCCGACAACTGGAATGATCACCAATGATCGAATAACTGGGCGCCGGCCGCAGCCGGCGCCATGCACAGATATTCTATATGATCGAAATGGGCCGGTCGCAGCAGCTATTCAGCTGTTGCGGCCGGCCTTCCTATTTGACATAAGATCGCCGCGGGCCGTGGGCCCGCGGCACCGCTGCATATGTGACTTGGAGCGGCTCGCAGCCGCTGATAAGACTAGGGTCAAGGTCCCCATGGGAAGAATCTCTTCTGATGCGGGAATATTCCCAGTATTAATGCATATCTTCCCACACATCTGATCCATACGGGGTTTCTTGTGGGAACATTCCTCATATACATGGGAATATTCCCTGAGATATGATCATCTTTCCCAGATAATTGGGAAATACCTGCAGTTTCACGGGAACATTTCCCACATACACGGGAACATTCCCAGATATATTAAAAAGCTTCCCGCTTAAAGAAAATCGCCGATTTCTCAGCCAAAATGCGCCATCAATCTGACGGACATTTTCGCGGAGAAAGCCCTTCAGACCGGAATTCTGAGCGCTCCCGATTCGGACGACGGAATCCCAAATATCCAAATGAATCTTCCTTCGTAATATGTTATACTGATAGTGCAATTATCCGGGTGCCGCGGGTCGAAATCTACGGGCGTGGATTGAAATCCATCAGCCGATTCAGAGACCGCGCTCCGGAAATCTATCAAATAGGTGAATTATGCACGATATCATAGTACAACTGGTGGGATTCGCAGGACTGGCATGTTTCCTGGCATCCTACCAGATCAAATCAAATAAAGGACTTTACTTTGCACAATCCGGCGGCAACCTGCTCTTCATGATCCAGTTCATTCTGCTTGGGGCTATCAGTGGGACATACAGCCTTCTGGCGGGTTTTGTCCGTAATTTGCTGATGACCCGGTACAACGATTGGAAATGGGTGCGCTGGAAGGGCTGGGTCGTGATCTTCACGACGATTTATGCTTTGATCATGTACCGGACATGGCAGGGATGGACCAGCATTCTGCCCTTCATCGGCATGACGAGCTGCACCATTGCATTTTGGACCAACAATGCGCTGAACATCCGGAAGGCCAACCTGTTTGCGGCCTGTCCGGCGTGGATCATTTACGATATCATATTCCATTCCTGGGCGGGCGTGGCCAACGAGTCCATCACGATTCTTTCCATCCTGGTCTCCATCTGGCGCTTCGGGTGGAAGAACCTGGGCGACCCGGATTCCGGGTTCAGCGGGTGAATCACGGGACATGAATGCGGCTTCAAAGACGAGACAATCAAATCCCGTCTGATTGACAAACAGGCAAACTGTGTTACAATAGCGTTAACAGAATACAAGGTCTTATCCGGCCGGGCCATTCGCAGGCAGATTTGCGTGAGGATTCAGAAATGAGTTCTCACGCTTTTTTGTTAACAGGATTTGAGATTAATGATAAAATGAAAGGAGAAGTAATGAGAGAACATAATAACAGTAAGTATTATGACAATGCATTTCACACACTGGTCCAAAGAACCCCGGAACTTTTGATCCCACTGGTCAATGAGATTTTTCAGGAGGATTATCACCTGGACGATGAGGTTATCATTCAAAGCAGTGATTTGCCAACTGAAGATGGTTCCGGCGAAGTGAAGAGACGATACAGCGATTCGCTGTTCAGCATTCGGGGGCGAGAGACCAGATGCTATCATATCGAGTGTGAAAGCAGAGTGGACGGTTCAATCGTATTACGCGTCGTGGAGTATGGCCTTCTGAAAGCATTGCGGGATGCCCGATGTGAAGACGGAGAACTGATCATCAAGATGCCGGAATCAGCTGTCATCTTTCTTCGACACAATCATAATACTCCCGACCGCTTCTGGGTGAGAATCATTACTCCGGGCGGTGAGAACCGCTACCCGATTGAAGCGTTGAAAATCGGGAACTATTCAGTAGAGGAACTATTCCGGAAAGATCTGCTGTTCCTACTTCCGTTCCATATCTTTACGTATGAGAAAGATTTTCAGGAATGGGATCACGATATTGAGAAGATCGAGAGGCTGTTTGATGTTTATGAGGAAATACTTTGCGAAATCGAGAAACGTCGTTCGATGGGGGAACTGTCTGTAAAAACAGAACGAGTGATCATTTCCATGATAAGACATGTTATGGATGGAGTAACACGGAATTATACGCAGATCAGAGAGGAGGGAAGCTGGATGCTTGGAGAAGTGATTGATAATGAGATGACGAAAATGCTCGATGAGCTTGATGAAGTGGAAAGCAAGCTGGACGAGGCAGAGAGCAAGCTGGACGAGGCAGAGAGCAAGCTGGACGAAGCGGAGAGCAAACTGGACGAGGTAGAGAGTAAGCTCGGTGAAGCGGAGGCCCGGGAAGATGACCTCCGGGAGGCTGCGAAGATCCTTACGGAGAAAGGGCGGTCCGGCGAGATCATCCGGTTGTTCGAGGATGAGAAATTCCTCGAAGATGTATTGGCAGGGGCGGAATAATCTTTCGCTACCGACCGGATAAGACCAAACCCGCAACATACGCAAAACAAAACCCTTGGAACTGCTTCCAAGGGTTTCTTCTGGTGATCTGTATTGGACTTGAACCAACGGCCTTCTGGTTGTCACCCAGACGCTCTCCCAGCTGAGCTAACAGATCACGGATTCATTTGACTTTGCTATTGTAACACACTTTTGGTATAATGTAAACAAGGAATTCGATTACGAGAGGAGAGAAATTATGAAGTCAGAGTACACATTTCCGTCCAATGATGGGAAAACCACGATCCACGCAGTGAGATGGATGCCTGAGAATGGCGAGTTCACGGCGGTCCTTCAGATCGTCCACGGGATGATCGAGTTCATCGAGCGATACGATGAGTTCGCAAGCTTCCTGGCGGACCAGGGCTATCTCGTGGTCGGTCACGACCACATCGGTCACGGTCAGTCCATTAGCACAAAGGCCGACTGGGGCTATTTCTGCGAAAAGGACCCGGCCACCACACTGACGGAGGACATTCATAAACACCGCATCCTTGTCCAGAAAGAGTATCCGGACAAGCCGTACTTCATCCTGGGACACAGCATGGGGTCCTATCTCCTTAGAAAATATCTGGCTGACTACGGCGACGGCCTGGCCGGAGCCGTCATCATGGGAACAGGCTTTGTGCCCACGGCCACCAGCAACTTCGGCATGGCACTGGTCCGGACCCTGGCCAAGTTCAAAGGCTGGCACGCCAACAGCACCCTGGTGGAGGCCATGACCTTCGGCAAGCCGTACCGCAAGTTCGACCTGACGGGGCAGGACCCGGCGAACAGCTGGCTGTCCCGGGATCCGGAGATCGCCATCCGCGCCAGCAAAGAGCCCAGAAGCACATTCCGGTTTACTTTGAACGGGTTCCTGGGGCTGCTGCAGGCCGTGAACTTCAGCTGCAGGCAGAGCAACGTGAACGCCATCCCCAAGGAGCTGCCGATCCTCATCACTTCCGGTGACGACGACCCGGTGGGCGACCTGGGAGCCGGCGTGGCCAAGGTTTACAAGATGTACCAGAAGGCCGGGTTCGCCGACCTGACCTGCAAGATGTACCCCGGAGCGCGCCACGAGATCCTCAACGAGACCAACCGCGCAGAGGTCTACGAGGACATCCGCCAGTGGATGGAGGCCCGGAAATAGGCAGAGAATAAGTAAGAGCCTTGCGAATTCGCAGGGCTCTTTTTTCGTGGCTTTGGTGCTGGGGAGGTCAGCTGCGCCAGAGGTCGATCATGTCCCGGACGCTCTCATCGATCTCGGCCAGGGGCACCTGGTTGTAGTAGAAGATCAGGGCCGCGGTCTCCTGGTCGGTGAGGGAGGCCACGGGCCGCACGTGCAGGGAGATGGACCCGGCCCGGGCGGAGAGCTCCTCCGGCGTGAGGCTGGTGCGCACCCGCAGGGTGATGTTGATGCCGGAGTTGGTATTCAGCGGCGTCACAAAGCCCGGCGCGTAACGGGCAAAGGCCGCCAGCACGGCCTGCAGCTTCTGGGAATAGAGGCTTCGGAGCCGGCGGATGTTGGTGTAATAGTAGCCGTTCTCCATGAACATGGCCAGCGTCAGCTGCTCCTCCTTGGAACAGGGCTGGTTGTAGTCGCCTTTGATCTGCTGGAAAAGGTCGGCCATGGGGCGGGGCAGCACCATGTAGCTGATGCGGATCGCCGGGAACAAAGTCGAGGAAAATGATCCAAAGTACACCACGCAGTCGCCTTCGTCCAGGCCCTGCAGGGCCGGCACCGGTTTGCCGAAGTAGCGCAGCTCGCTGTCGTAGTCGTCCTCCAGGATGATGCTGTGGTTGGCGCTGGCCCATTCCAGCAGCTGGTAGCGGCGGCCGATGGGCATGACGGAGCCCGTGGGGAACTGGTTGGACGGGCTGACGTAGACCGCCGACGGGATGTTCACCGGCAGGCGCTCGATGACGATGCCGTCCTGTTCCACAGGGATCCGGGTGATGGCGAATCCGTGGTCCCGGAAAATGTTCTGGACCGGGGCGTAGCCCGGGTCCTCGGTGGCCACGTGGTCGATGGACATGTGCCGCATGATCCGGGCCAGGTAGCTGATCAGGGACTGGGTTCCGGCGCTGATGACGATCTGCTCCGGGCGGCAGATGACGCCGCGGGAGGTGTACAGGTACTTGGAGATCTCGTGGCGCAGGACCTTCTCGCCCTGGGGATCGCTCTCAAAGAGCAGCAGGGCGGAGTGTTCGTTCAGGACCTTGGACATGCACTTCTTCCATTTCACAAAGTCAAAGCAGCTGAGGTCATATTTATACCGTGCTTCTTCGAAGGGGTAGGTGTCGAAGTCGATGTCCCCGGCGGCGGCCCTTGGGCCGCCGCCGGTCTGTGCCGGCGCCCGCAGGGCGCCGGCGTAGTATCCGGATTGCGGTCTGCTTTCCACGTATCCTTCCACGAGGAGCTGGCTGTAAGCCATCTCCGCTGTGGTAACGCTGATGCCCAGATCACGGGCGATTTTCCGGAGGGACGGCAGTTTCTCGCCGGCGGCTATGCCGCCGGCGGCGATCTCCGCCTTCAGATATTCATATAGTTGTATATAGAGCGGCTGGCTGCTTTCCGGTTGCAGCTGCAAAGTGATCGGCCTCATACTGTACCTTTCTGTAATATAAAAACTGTTATGTATTGTAGCAAATTAACCTGCAATTTCTCACAATCCGACAAACTGTATCCTGAAAATACATCGAAACTGACTGTTTTTGGAACTACAATTTAGTGATATTATATACCCAGAAAGAAGAGAATGCAACTGCGAATGCGGCCCGCCGGCAGGTTTCCGGCCAGACGCGGAAGGCCCCGGTCAACCGCCGTCCCGCAAGAAGGTGATATATATGAAAAGAATCGAAACAGAAAAGAGAATGTACATGATGGCGATGAGCGGCCTGATGATGGCACTCATCCTGGTGACCACGACTTTGTTCAAGTTTCCGATCCCCATGACGCAGGGCTTTGTGCACTTGGGTGACGGAATGATCTTCCTGGGCGTGCTGCTCCTGGGACGTCATAACGGCGCATGGGCCGCCGGCATCGGATCGGCATTAGGCGATATCCTCGGAGGCTTTGCAATGTGGGCACCCTGGACCTTCGTCATCAAATTCTGCATGGCCTTTGCCATGGGCTGGATCATCGACACCTTCGAGAAGAAGGGCCACGACCGGTCCCGCCGCGGGGTCACATTCCCTGAGATCTGCGCCATGATCATTGGCGGAGGCATCATGGCAGGCGGGTACTTCCTGGCCGAGCGCGTGATGTACGGAAACTGGGCCATCGCCGCACTGGGGATCCCCTGGAACGTGGGCCAGTTCATCCTGGGAATCGCCGTCTGCGCCATCATCGCAGAAGCACTGTGCAAGACCCCCGCACGGAAATACTTTGTTCAAGGGTAAGAGAGAATAGACACAGCCGGGCTACGCGCCCGGCTTTTTCGTGCGGCATTTCGGGGGAGGCCAGGAGGGCTGCGGCCCATCGCTTCGGCGAAGGCCTCCTTTTGTCGCCTATTGATGCCGCTATTGCACCGCACTAAATCCCCGGAAATCGTAGACGGTCCTGCGCCCTGTATGATAAAATGATTGCAAGACCAAGTATCACACAACGGAACAGGGAGGCTTTCATGGATCATTCGGAAACTATCGTAAACCTGGCCAAGCCGGTCAGAAAAGGACTATTCAAACTCATCTTCAGCCGATTTTTCATTTTCGCGCTGCTGATCATTCTGCAGATCGGCATTGCGGTGACGGTATACCTCAGATTCCAGGAGAAGCTGCCGACTTTGTTGGCCATTCAGTGGATCTTTGTTTTCGTGATGATCGTCTACCTATTCAACAGCGGGATGGACTCCTCGGCCAAGCTGACGTGGATGCTGTTCATGTCGTTTTTGCCGATCCCCGGGGCGGTGTTTTTGTGGTGGACCCAGTCCAACTTCGGGCATCGCATGGAGAAGAAGATGGTGGCCGCGAAGATCCAGGAGTCCCGCGGCTTTCTGGAACAGCCGGAGAACGTGCTTCAGGAGATCGGGCGCGACGGCTCCGGCACCGACGACCTCAGCAAATACCTGAATAAGACCGGGTGCTTTCCGGTCTTCGACAAGACCAGCGTGACCTATTATCCCCTGGGCGAGGACAAGTTCGCCGCCATGCTGGAAGAACTGGAAAAAGCCGAGAAGTACATCTTCATGGAGTACTTCATCATTGAAGAGGGATACATGTGGGGCCGCATCCTGGACGTGCTGATCCGCAAAGCCAAGGCCGGCGTGGACGTGCGCGTCATGTTTGACGGCATGTGCGAGATGTCCACACTGCCGCCGAACTACAGCAAGCTGCTGCAGAAAGAAGGCATCAAGGCGAGAGCATTCTCCCCCATTTCGCCCTTTGTTTCCTCCCACTATAACTACCGCGACCACCGGAAGATCCTGGTGATCGACGGCAAAGTCGCTTTTAACGGCGGGGTCAATCTCGCCGACGAATACATCAACCACATCGAGCGCTTCGGCCACTGGAAGGACACCGCGGTCATGCTGAAAGGCCCGGCCGCCCGGAGTTTCACCCTGATGTTCCTGCAGATGTGGAACGTCCGGGAGAACACCTCGGAATTCGAGGAGTGGATGTCCCTGCCCGGGTGCGAGGAAGAGGGCGCAAGCGGCTACGTCATGCCTTACTGCGACAGCCCTCTCGACGAGTACAAAGCCGGGGAGGCGGTCTATATGGACATTCTCTACCGCGCGACGGATTACGTGCATATCATGTCACCATACCTGATATTGGATGATGAACTCGAGACGGCTTTGTGCTTCGCGGCGCAGCGGGGCGTGGATGTGAAGCTGATCCTGCCGGGCATCCCGGACAAGAAGGTGGCCTATTCCCTGGCCAAGACCCACTACAGGGCGCTGCATGATGCCGGGGTCAAGATCTACGAGTACACCCCGGGGTTCGTCCATGCCAAGGTGTTCGTCAGCGACGACATCAAAGCCGTGGTGGGCACCATCAACCTGGACTACCGCAGCCTGTACCATCACTTTGAGTGCGCCACATACCTGTACAAAGTCGACTGCATCGCCGACATCGAGAAGGACTTCGCCGAGACCTTGGCGCAGTGCAGGGAAGTCACCGATGAGAGCATCCGCAAAGAGAAATTCTCCTACAAACTGGTGGGCCGCCTGGCGAAGATGATCTCCCCGCTGATGTAGCACATAACCTCTTTCATTT
>CAMOGZ010000057.1 GCA_946614405.1 uncultured Eubacterium sp.
ACGGTCTTGTCATAGTTGAATCCATCCTGCTTCACGTCATAAGCAGTCTCATAGTACTTGTATCCAACATAGATGCCTTCCACGTAGTTCACGAATGCCATGGTTCCCTGATAAGCCTCATCGGTCTTGGCGATGGCCTTCTTCAGGTCGTCAACATTGGTGTATGCGTAGTTTCCGAAGTTGTTGGCTGTCGGAGTCTTGAACAGGTCATAGACGAATGTATCAACAGTACGTCCGGACGGGTTCACGGATCCGTTCAGGATCTCACCGATGGCTGCAAATCCGGTGACGCCGGGGCCCGGTGCATAGATGACAGCGCCGATTTCTTTGTGCTCATCGACCCAGCCCAGTTCCATCGGGTTATTGGCATTGATGATCACTACGACGTTCTTGAAGTTGTCACATACGGTGTCGATCATGTCTTCTTCCGGGTTGGACAGTTCCAGATAGTGTTCACCCTTGTCGAAGTCGTCCTTATTCTTGCCATTGTTCTCATAAACGCCGTTGTAGTAGGTGTACAGATCCGGTGTAACAGAGGATTTTCTTGCGTCCTCACCGTAGGTTTTCTTGATCAGAGCATTCATGTCCATCGGCAGGTCAGCACCCTCACCGCCGGAGCGGCCGATCACGATCACTGCGGTGTCGGAGAAGTCCTTGGCACCGTTCATCACGTCATCCGTGTAAACTTCCTTGGTGGGTTCCGGCAGGTTCCAGCTCTGGGAGCTGATGGCTGCAGCACCGGCAGCACCACCGCGCTCGGTCTTGTAGTCTGTATAGATTTTGGACAGGTCATCGTTCACTTCGTAACCTGCTTCCTTCAGTCCGTCCAGGATGCCGGTGTTGAATGTAGCATCGGAGGAACCGGATCCGGATCCGCCGTAGATCGGGTTGGTGGAGGCCCAACCGAAGACGTTCAGTTTCTTGGTGTCTTCCTTCAGCGGCAGGAGGCCTTCATTCTTGAGGAGTACAAAGCCTTCCTCACCGACCTTCTTAACGGTCTCTTTACTTGCATTGGTTGCTTCTTCTGACAGGTTAATGGGCACTGCGTTCAGCTGAGTCGCCAGAGGGGACTTCAGAGGTCCGAAGCAGAGCAGGTTACCGATCAGTGCTGCGATGGCAACAAAGGCTACAACGGAAGTTCCTCTTCCGAAACCTTTGCTTCCCTTCGGCAGCTTACTGCAGGCGATCAGTGCGATGATGAACACGACCACCAGAGCGATCAACGCATAGATGTAACCCATTGCTGAGGTCACATATGTGTTGAAGTCCGCTTCCGAAACACCCATTCCGTAGAATGTGGGGCCCAGAGCTTTGATGATAAAACCTTTCATTTTCTTCTCACTCCTTCTCGTGAATTGAATTATAGCGTTTGATCCTGCCTGAGAGTGTGAATGGCAGGGCCTCTATCATTACTTCTCTTCCTTGGCTGTTTTGTCTTCCGGCATGATCCAGAATTTCATCAGCGGGAAAGAAATGATGACCTGTGTGATAACGACCACGACTGTGGACAGTGTCGGGATGATTCCTGTGGGCAGTCCCAGTCCTGCGAAGAAGGACTGCGAGTACTGGGGCAGCAGAATGCCGATCAGTACGCAGATGACGGCCAGAAGGATGAACTTCGGAACCGCCGAGCCGAAGGATGCATTGGACTTGAAGACGAAGGTCTTCTGAACGAAAAAGTTCACAGTCTGTGCCGCCGTGTTGGCCAGCAGGAATGTCAGGAAGCCGCAGAGCATCAGCGTGGAAGGTTCTGTGTAGTCAAAGCACAGGAACTTGAAGGGCTGATTGGAAAACGACTTGAACAACAGTCCTGAACCGATCCATGTGAAGACGACATTAACGATCGTGGCAACATTTGACAAAATATTGAACAGGATGAACTGCCACAGATCCGGATGTGCTTCGATCCATTTTCTCATGTGTTATTCTCCTTTCAATAGTTTCTCATACTTCTTGTTGGCGCTCTTGTTCTTGAAGAAGCCGGACAGTGCCTGCCCCACTCCTCCGAAGAAGTGGCCGTTGACAGCCTTCACGACGCCGCCCACCATGTTCATATCCACCATTCCACCGGTCATCTTGGCGATGGCGCGGAACGGCATGTTGTAGATGAACAGGATATTCAGATCCGGTTTTCCGGCTGCTTCTGCCTTGAGTCGTCTGGACTCCAGCTGTTTGTAGACGAACCGTGCCAGTCCGCTCTTGGCATAGGACAGCTGGCAGATAGCATCATTCTCGGTGATCTCCTTGGTCCAGCTTCCGTCCGGAACCGGGTATCCCAGGAGCTCAGCGAACTCTTCGTCACCCACAGCCTCGATCTGTCCGGTGTAATAATCCGGCAGCTGGGCTTTGTCGTAAGGTGCTTCTGCGCCGTCTCCGGCTCTTGTCACGGTGCCGCACAAAGGCAGATCCTGGCTGCAGCCGCCTACATGTACGGTATACTCGCCGCCTTCTTCCGCCCATCCATTGGTCTTGACGTTCCAGTAACGGAATGTGTAGTCATCGAATGGAATGGTGACGGTCTTCTTCTCACCGGGCTCCAGATAAACCTTGGCGAATCCCTTCAGCTCGCGGTCTGCACGGAATACCTTGGCATCGGGCAGTCCCACGTACATCTGTGCGATCTCTGCGCCGGCACGGTCTCCGGTATTTTCCACGGTGAAGGTGACGCCGGTATCACTGACTTCCAGGTCAGAATAGGCGAAGGTGGTATAGGACAGTCCGTAACCGAATGGGTAGCGGACCTTGCGTCCGATCTTGTCAAAGAACCGGTATCCCACATAGAGACCCTCGCGGTAGTCTGCGTTTCTCTCCTTTGCAGGATAATAGTTATTGGAAGAAACCTCTTCCAGTGTCATCGGATAGGTCTCAGCCAGTTTGCCAGAAGGATTCACTGCGCCGGTGAGGATGTCCAGAATGGCTCCGGCTCCCGCCTGTCCTGTGAGATATCCATGCAGGATGGCTTTGCACTGGTCTTCCCATGGCATCTCGATGGGAGAGCCGCCGGCAAGAACGCCGATGACATTGGCATTGGCCTCGCGGAGCTTGGCAAGGAGGCTGATCTGGTTCTCCGGAATGCGCAGGTGGGTTCTGTCCAGTCCCTCGGATTCACTGATCTCATTGAGTCCGAAGAAGTACAGGACCACATCGGCTTCCTTCGCCAGTGCAGCAGCTTCTTCTGCCATAGCTTCATCGGCTTCGCCATTTCTCTTATATCCGCGGGCTGCGCCTGTCATGGTCAGCTTGCCGCCTTCCTCGCAGATCTCAGAGAACTTGCTCAGTTTGGTATTATTTACGACAGAGGATCCTGCTCCCTGGAACCGGGGATCAAAGGCGAAGTCACCGATGACGGCTACCTTGGTCCCTTCTGCCAGCGGAAGGATGCTCTCTTCATTCTTTAACAGTACGGCACAGTTTGCCGCTGCTTTTCTGGCCAGTGCGTCATGGGCCTCGATGTCGAATTCCTCTGCATGTCCCTTGGCTGCCTCTGTGGTAGTCAGGATAGCATCCAGCAGTTCATCCACACGGGCATCGATCTCTTCTTCAGAGAGTCTGCCGCTCTTGACTGCTGCCAGAAGTTCTCTGGCGCTTCCCAGTCCCGGTGCGGGCATCTCCAGATTGGATCCGGCTTTGACTCCGTCCACATGGTCATTGCTGCCGCCCCAGTCAGTGATGACGACACCGTCGAAACCCCAGTCCTCTCTCAGGATCTCTGTGAGCAGGTGTTTGCTCTCATTGGCATAGGTTCCATTGACCATGTTGTAACTGGTCATAACGGCTCTTGCCCCAGCTTCCTTCACAGCGATCTCGAATCCGGTCAGATAGATCTCCCTCAGGGTACGCTCATCCAGCACGGCATTCATGGCCATACGGCGCTCTTCCTGTGAATTCACTGCGAAGTGCTTGATGCAGGACCATACCTCCTGGCTGTGGATGCCGCGGACATAGGACGCCGCCATCTTTCCGGAAAGGTAGGGATCCTCCGAGAAATACTCGAAGTTTCTGCCACACAGTGGGCTGCGCTTGATGTTCATGCCCGGTCCCAACAGGATGTTAACGCCCTGGGTCTTGGCCTCTTCGCCCAGTGCACGTCCAACTTCTTCTCCCAAAGCCGGATCCCAGCTGTTTGCCATGGTGGCAGCAGTGGGGAAACAGGTTGCCGGAAGGGATTCGTTCAATCCGAGATGGTCTCCTGCGCCTGCCTGTCTGCGGATCCCGTGAGGTCCGTCAGACATGATCATGGAAGGGAGACCGATCCGGGGCAGATCCCAGGAATCCCATTCTCCCTTGCCGCCGAGGAGTGCGGCCTTTTCTTCTAATGTCATCTTGCTGATGACATCCTCATGCTTCATAACTTTCCTCCTCTCATTCTTTTGTCGGAATATTGTTTAAATTATACCATGGGTACACATTAAAGTATAATTAATTATGTCTATAGTTATATAGATTCTACGTATATATTTCAAAATTGTCATTTTGTTTATTTTAATACATTTTCCAAGCATTTTCCCGCTTCCTTAGTATTTAATATATACTTGACACGAATGAATTTCAGATGTATAAAAATAAAAGAAAGGAAGTATATATGATAGAAACATATCTGCTGGAACATCTGGTTGCATTCCATAAACATAAGACTTTGTCCGCTGCATCCCGGGCACTGAATCTGACGCAGCCTACGCTGACTCGCTCCATGAAGAAACTGGAGGAGTTGTTTGGCGTGCCCCTTTTCGACCATGGAAAACGGAGTCTTCGGCTTAATTCCAATGGCCTTCTGGCCGTCTCCCTCGCGGAGAACATTCTGGAACTGAACGAGCAGATGGTCAGACAAGTCCGGAACCATGATCTGAACCAGCGGACACTGCGGATCGGTTCCGTTGCACCGGGTCCGATCATGGAATTTGCACCTGTCTGGGCGAGGTTTTATGCAAATATGGCTGTCGCCTCCGAGCAGCGCCCGGAAGCGACACTGATCACAGGGCTTCACAATCACACCTATCAGATGATCATATTGACCCACCCCCTGGAAGACGAGGACGTCTACTGCCAATGCTGTCTGACGGAGCAGCTCTACGTTTATGTTGCTGATGATACGCCTCTTGCTCTGAAGCCTTCTGTCTCATTCGAGGAAATGGACGGGTATAATTTCCTCGTTCTGGAAGGCATCGGTTCCTGGGATCCCATCGTCCGAAGCCACATGCCCAACTCCCGTTTTCTAGTCCAGAGTGATGAACTCACCCTCGCAACGATCGCTCAGTCCTCCTCTCTTCCTTCCTTTTCTACTAACATCACATTGAACTTTTTCGGGAAACAGCCCCACCGTGTTTCTGTCCCGTTTTCCGATCCGGAGTCCAGCATGCGCTTCTATGCGATCTGCCTGAAAGGGAATTATGAATTACTGAAGAAATGGTTTCAGTCCATTTAATGATACAGAAACGGGACCTCAGCATGGTCCCGTTTCTGTTACAGTGTTCCGATGATTTTGTACAGCAGTCCGTAAAGCACTCTGGCCTCCTCCGGACTGATCTGGATACAGGCGCCCACCTGTTCCGGCACGGAGCTGACCTTATCCCGGAGGGCCCAGCCCTCCTCTGTCAGATGGATCGTTACCTTTCTCTCGTCGTCTTTATCTCTCAGCCGCGTCACGAACCCCGCCTGTTCCAGTTTCTTCAGCATGGGTGTCAGGGTGCCGTTGTCCAGGCTCAGCTTGTTTCCAAGTTCACCAACGGTAAGCCCGTCATTCTCCCACAGGACCATGAACACGATGTATTGAGTATAGGTGATGCCCAGAGGCTTCAGCAGCGGCGTATACTGGCTCACCACTTTCCGGGCGCAGGCATACAACGGAAAGCAGAGTTGATTCTCCAGTTTCAATGCTTCATATTTATTATCACTCATAATATTCCCCTCTCAAACATTTAATACGATTATATTGTATCAAATATTTTCGGATTGTCAAGAGGCGCGGTTAGCCCGGCTAACTGCGCCCCGATAGTATCATTACCAGACTTCTGTATTGTCGATCCCCACCTTCTTCGCATCGAAGTGCGGATCCAGGCCTTTTGCCTTTTGTTCCTCATAATCATTCAGGACCTTCATGGCGACCCCGGACAGAAGAGCGATCGCGATGACATTCACTATGGCCTGCATGCCCATGGTAATGTCCGCCAGCGCCCATGCTGTATCGAAGCTGTTCTGCGCACCGACGAAGACCATGGCGACGCAGGTGCAGCGGAACAGGAACAGGAAGACCCGGTTCTCACTGATGAACTTGATATTAAACTCTGCATAGAAGTAATTACCGATCATGGATGTGAACGCAAACAGGCAGATCCCCACGGTGATGAAGTGGATGCCGATGGGGCCGAATACTGCCGCCACGGACTGCTGCACCAGTGGAATTCCATCGAGGTCGCCGCCCACGGTGTACTGCTCAGTCAGGAGCACGGTGAATGCCGTAGCAGAGCAGATGATGATGGTGTCGATGAATACCGAGAGCACCTGAACAAAGCCCTGCTTGGCGGGGTGGGATACATCTGCAGATGCTGCCGCATTCGGAGCAGATCCCATACCGGCCTCATTGGAGAACAGTCCACGTTTGAATCCGTACATCATGCAGGATCCGGTGATTCCTCCGAAGATGGAATGGAAGTCAAAGGCACTGGAGAATACCACGCCCAGCACGTGAGGCAGCTTACCGATGTTCAGCACGAACACGATCAGTGCGATCAGGATATAGAGACCTGCCATCAGCGGAACCAGGACTTCTGAGACCTTACTGATCTTATCAGTACCACCGAAGAAAAGGAATCCGGCTGCGATCGCCAGGATCGTTCCGATAATCATAGGCACTCTGGTCTCACTGAAGTTGGGCACGTAATACTCGAAAGCTGAGGCAATGTTAAATGCCTGCAGACCATTGAATCCATAAGCAAAGGTCAGGATCAGCAGGATGGCAAAGATGATGCCCAGCCATCTGGCGTGGAGCGCCTTCTCAATGTAGTAAGCCGGTCCGCCTTTGAAGATGTGTCCGTCTTTCTCTTTATATACCTGTGCAAGAGTACTCTCTACGAATGCCGACGCACTGCCGATCACAGCCATCAGCCACATCCAGAACAATGCGCCCGGGCCGCCTGCGACGATGGCAGTTGCAACACCGGCGATATTACCCGTACCGACACGGGATGCGGTGGCAACCATCAGTGCCTGGAAGGACGAGATGGACTCCTCATCATCCTTCTTCTCCATTACAACTTTGAAAGATTCCGTGAACATACGGATCTGGACGAAGCGGGAACGAAAAGTCAGGAACAGTCCCACTGCTGCCAGAAGAATAATTAAGATATAGGTGTACATGAAATCATCCACGGACACCAGGAAATCTTGTAATGTCATGAAGTCTTCTCCTCTTCTTTAGCGCTTTATCGTAACAAACAGTAGGTACTATCATATCATTATCACTTGTAAATGTCCATTATTATTTGGAAAAAAGTCGAATTACGATGTATACTGATACTGTTATGGATAAGAAACAACACCCCGAAGCAACAATACTATTAGAATGGTACGATGCAAGCAGGCGGATCCTTCCCTGGCGGGAGGACCCCACGCCCTATCACGTATGGCTCTCGGAGATCATGCTGCAGCAGACCCGGGTGGAAGCCGCCACCGACTATTACCTGCGGTTTCTGAAGGCCCTTCCTGACGTGGCGTCACTTGCCGCCGCCCCGGAGGATCAGTATATGAAACTCTGGGAAGGCCTGGGCTACTACAGCCGGATCCGCAACATGCATAAGGCAGCCTGTCAGATCATGGAGCACTACGGCGGCACCATGCCCGGCACAGCGGCAGAGCTTTCGAAGCTGGCGGGCATCGGGGAATACACCGCCGCCGCCATCGCATCCATCGCCTTCGGCGAGGCCGTGCCCTCCGTGGACGGGAACCTGCTGCGGGTCTTCGCAAGGCTCACCTCCTACGGAGAGAACATCAAGGACAAAGCCGCCAAGGCCGCGGCCACTGAATACTACCGTGCCCGTATCCCCGGAGACCGCCCGGGTGATTACAACCAAGCTCTGATGGACCTGGGGGCTACCGTCTGCCTGCCTAACGGCGCACCGCTGTGCGACAGGTGTCCGCTCTCCGGGCTCTGCAAAGCCCATGCTGACAGCCGTGAGCAGGACTTCCCTGTAGTCCCGGCCAAGGCCTCCCGCAAG
>CAMOGZ010000058.1 GCA_946614405.1 uncultured Eubacterium sp.
CCCGCCAGAAGAGGCGTGGGGGTCCCGTCGGCGCGGAAACCGCAGCCGAGAACCACCAGATAGGCTTTGTTCCGGGATGGTTCGTAGTGTACCGTGATCCATGACGCGATGCAGGTCCCGATGACCATGCAGAGATAGTAGAGGTAGAATGCCGCGAAGAGGTTGGTGGCGATGTCGTGGAGCATGACCTGTATCATGGACCCTGTGGTGTAGTAATCCCAGAACCACAGCACCGCGATGCCTCCCACCATCAGCACGCCCAGCAGGATCCCCAGAAGATTCACCACCCGCCTTCCCTCGTGGCGGATCAGGGACAGGTTGGAGATGCAGAGCAGGATGGAGAAGATCAGCACCACCGGGCTCAGCAGCAGCATGTAGTTGTGGGCGGAGTACAGAAACTGGGCCAGCATGTTCTGCAGGATGACTGCCTGGCTCAGGTCCGGCTGCTGCCTCAGGCGCCATGACATCAGGAGCACGAAGAACAGCACCGCCAGGGTCAGCAGGCCGAATCCGGAGTAGTAGATGGTGTTGTAGGAGTAGGGAGAATACTGTAGCTGGTGCACAAAGGCCACCGCGAAGATCACCAGTATCAGCACCAGATAGACACTCAAAACCACCGTCAGAAGGCCGAGGCTGATGCTTTCGGTGACCTGAAGCAGGACCAGGATCACCGTCAGCGCCACGGAAAGCCACAGAACACTCCAGACTGTGGGTTTCTTCTCTCTGCTGTAAAATCGGATCATAGACAGTTCCTTTCCAGTAAAATGCCGCAGCGGGAAGGCCGCGGCACATATTGTCAATTAACGATCTTCGCGGAAGTACGGCAGTCCCAGGCTCTCGGGCGGCTGGTTCTCCCTCTTGTTCCGCATGCCCGTGATCACCAGCACGATGATGGTGACGACGTAAGGCAGCATCTTGTACAGTTCCTTCACCGCCAGGTTGGTGCCGGTGGGGATGAACAGATACAGGATGTAC
Organism: uncultured Eubacterium sp.; assembly: GCA_946614405.1. Classification (GTDB taxonomy): domain Bacteria; phylum Bacillota; class Clostridia; order Peptostreptococcales; family Anaerovoracaceae; genus Aminicella. Next base: position 976 of record CAMOGZ010000058.1, read on the forward strand.
AGTCCGCCGAAGAGCATGGAAGCGAAGATGGCCACGTTGGGTCTCCAGATGGTGAAGATGACCAGTGCGATGGCCAGCCATCCGCGGTCGCCGAATGCGTCGTTGGACCAGACGCCGCTGGCGTAGTCCATGACGTAGTAGAGGCCGCCGAGACCTGCGATCATGCATCCGATGCAGACGGACAGATATTTATACTTGGTAATGTTGATGCCTGCGGCATCCGCTGTGGCCGGGTTCTCACCCACCGCCCGCAGGTGCAGTCCCGTGCGGGTGTGATTCAGCACGTAAGCTGCGATGATGGCGATGACGATGGCCACGTAAGCCAGGAATCCGTAGGACAGGAAGATCTCCCCGAACCAGCCCAGATCCTTGGCGAAGGGCAGTGACTTACTGAAGCACTGGCTCGTTGCGGACAGTGCGATGGAAGGAACGTCACTTCCCGTCAGCTTGATCAGAGATCCGCCGAAGAAGTTACCGAAGCCCACGCCGAAGGTGGTCATGGCAAGTCCTGTAACGTTCTGATTGGCCCGCAGGGTCACCGTCAGGAAACTGAACAGAAGACCCATCAGCAGAGATCCCACCAGACAGGAGATCATGGGGATCAGGATCGCCAGGGCCGGATTGACGTTTCCGCCGCAGCTGTGCTCATAAAGGAAGGAGCCGATGACGCCGCTGATGGCGCCCACATACATGACGCCCGGGATACCCAGGTTCAGGCTGCCCGCCTTCTCAGAGATGGTCTCGCCGGTGCAGCCCAGCAGCAGAGGAATGCTCTGCGCAACTGCTCTCGGTATAAAAGCAACCAGATCAAACATTCTGTGACTCCTCCTTTCTGCCGGATTTCCGGAAGTGTACCTGATAGTTGATGAAGAACTCACTTCCGATGATGAAGAACAGGATGATACCTGTCAGGATGTCTCCATAAGAGTGATTCAGCTGGAAGGCTGTGGAGATCTCTCCCGCGCCTCTTTCCAGGAATCCCAGCAGGAAGCTGCTGGCGACCATGGCCAGTGGATTGAACTGAGCCAGCCATGCTACCATGACGCCCAGGAATCCGCGGCCGCCGGCCAGTGTGGTGGTGATGGTGTGGTCGGTTCCCGCAACCATCAGCCAGCCTGCCAGACCGCAGAGTGCGCCGGACAGAAGAAGTGTCCGGACGATGACCCGGTCGACTTTGATGCCGACGTAGCGTGCGGTGCGCTGGCTCTCTCCCACGACGGAGATCTCATAGCCGTGCTTACTGTATTTCAGATAGATGTGCATGATGATGGTCACCACGGCTACGATGAGCACGGTGAGGAGGTACTTGTTGGTACCGATCACCGGCAGCCATCCCTGCATCTCGCTCTGATTGATGATGCCCACCTTACCGGAGCCCTTGGGGGACTCCCAGATGATGATGAAGAAGGCCACGAGCTGGGTGGCGACGTAGTTCATCATCAGCGTGAACAAAGTCTCATTGGTGTTCCATTTGGCCTTGAAGAAGGCGGGGATCCCTGCCCAGATGGCGCCTGCCGCAAGAGCTGCGATCAGCATCACCAGGATCAGGATCGGTCCCGGCAAGCCCTTCAGATAGATCATGCAGGCGGAGGTCACCAGGACGCCGATCAGGATCTGTCCCTCACCGCCCAGGTTCCAGAACTTCATCCGGAAGGCCGGGGTCAGCGCCAGGGAGACGCAGAGCAGCACCGCTACTTCCTTCATGAGGATCCAGAACTTACGGGGACTTCCGAAGGAGCCCTTGATCATGGAGCCGTAAACACTGATGGGATCCAGTCCCGTGGTCAGTGTGGTCACCAGGGCGCAGAGCAGAAGCGCTGCCACGATGGCGATGAGACGGATGGTCCATGCCTTGGTCCAGGCCAGTTCTCTTCTCTTGGTAATATGGATCAGAGGTTCCGTATTCTGTTTATTCAATTCCGGCACCTCCTCCCAGTCTTGTCATCATCATGCCGACTTCTCTCTTGTCGGCGGTCCTGCCGTCCACGACGCCGCTGACCTTGCCTCCGCAAAGCACGAGGATGCGGTCACACAGCTCCAGCAGGACGTCCAGGTCCTCGCCGACGTAGATGACGGCGACGCCTCTTTCTTTCTGTTTGTTGATCAGGTCGTAGATCATGTAGGACGAGTTGATGTCCAGTCCGCGGACTACGTAGGCGGACAGCAGCACCGTCGGAGACGATGCGATCTCACGGCCTACCAGCACTTTCTGTACGTTACCGCCGGACAGACGCCGTACCGGTGTGGACAGTCCCGGAGTCTTGACATCCAGTTCCTTGACCACCTTCTCGGCCAGCTTCCGCGGGGTCTTACGGTCGGTGAACACGGTCTTGCCGCGGCGGAAGGAACGGAGCATCATGTTGTCCGTCAGGTCCATGCTTCCCACCAGGCCCATGCCCAGCCGGTCCTCAGGCACAAAGGACAGCGAAACGCCCATGGATGCGATCTCCAGGGGATCCTTCCCGATAAGGGACTCTTCCGTCCCGTCGTCTTCGATATATGAAATGCTGCCCTTCTCTACTTTCTGAAGACCTGCGATGGCCTCCAGAAGTTCCTTCTGGCCGCATCCGGAAATGCCTGCGATACCCAGGATCTCTCCGGCGTTGGCGGTGAAGGACACATCGTCCAGCTTCAGAACGCCATCGGAGCTTCTGACAGTAAGGCCGTCTACCACGATCTTCGGTTTGGGATCCTTGGGCTCCGGACGGTCGATGTTCAGTTCCACCTCATGACCCACCATCATGTTGGTCATCTCCTGGGCGTTGGTCTCACTGGTGATCAGATCACCGATGAAGATACCCTTACGGAGGACTGCCACGCGGTCGGAGATCTCCTCCACCTCATGGAGCTTGTGCGTAATGATGATGATAGTCTTGCCGTCTTCCTTCATGTTGCGAAGGACCGCGAAGAGCTTGTCTGTCTCCTGCGGTGTCAGTACTGCCGTAGGCTCATCCAGGATCAGGATGTCCGCGCCACGGTACAGCACCTTGACGATCTCTACCGTCTGCTTCTGAGAAACGGACATGTCGTAGATCTTCTGATTGGGGTCCACGTCGAACCCGTAGGCATCACAAATCTCCCGGATCCGATCCGCTGTCTTGTTCAGGTCCAGTTTTCCCTCTTCTTCCAGGCCCAGCACGATATTCTCCGCAGCGGTGAATACGTCTACCAGCTTGAAGTGCTGATGGATCATGCCGATGCCGTAATCGTAAGCCTCTCTCGGCGACCGGATGGTCACCGGCTCACCATTGATGTAGATCTGTCCGCGGTCCGGATAATAGATGCCGGACAGCATGTTCATCAATGTGGTCTTTCCACTGCCGTTTTCCCCCAGCAGGGACAGGATCTCACCGCGGTAGATGTCCAGGTTCACGCCGTCATTAGCGTGAATGGTTCCGAAGTACTTGGTGATGTCCCGCATGGAAACGGCGGCGACTCTGTTTTCCAAAGATAATCACACCCTCTCTATGGTTTACGGGCGGTTGCATCCGCCCTTCCTTGAATGACGCAAAGGAAAGCGCAGCCATCTGCCCTTTCCTTCACATCATAGGCGGAAAACCCCGGAACAGATCCGGGGCTTTCCACTGATCATTACTTGATTATTTTAGAACTTGGTATCCAGCAGTTTGATTCCGTCGAATCCTTCTGTGATATCAAAGTACGGAGCGGAACGGAACTCGGACTCATGGAAATATCCATCCTTGATGACTTCCGTATCCTTCTCATATGCTTCGTCGGTGTCCACGTCAGCCTTGTAGCTGTCCAGAGCCTTACCGTTTACGGTGAAGTTCTTGGTATCGAATACGTGGATCTCGCCAGCTTCCAGCTGAGCCTTGACTTCCTCGATCTTGTCAGCAGTGCCTTCTGCAGCAGCCTTGTCGTTGACCTCGGTCAGCTCAACAGAACCGGTCTCCAGAGTTCCGACCCAATCGGTGTCGATGGCCTCGCCCTTCTGAGCCTGGCCAATTGCGTACTCATAGTACGGAGCCCAGTTGATTCTGGAAGAAACGATGAATGTGTTCGGGCAAGCGTCAACAGTGCTTCCGTTGTAGGAGATGTTCGGCACGCCGGCCTTCTCGCATGCGGTCGGAGCTCCCATGGAGTCAGCATGCTGGGAGATCAGGACGCATCCGTCCTTGATCAGCTTGGTAGCGCCTTCCTTCTCGGCGGTCTCATCGTACCAGGATCCGGTGAAGGTTACTTCCATAGTAGCGGAGTCGCAGATGGAGCGAGCGCCCAGGAAGAAGGAAGTGTATCCGGAGATAACCTCTGCATAGGTGAATGCACCAACGTATCCGATCTTGGCCTCGTCCTTCTTGATCTCGCCCTTATCGATCATCTCGTTCAGTTTCATTCCTGCAGCAACACCTGCCAGGTAACGTCCCTCATAGATGGAAGCGAATGCGTTGTGATAGTTGTCCAGTCCCTCAGTGTGGGCCTTGGTTCCGGTGGAGTGGCAGAACTGTACTTCCGGGAATTCCTTGGCAGCCTGGATCATGAAGTCCTCATGTCCGAAGGAGTCTGCGAATACGATTCCGCATCCCTCGTCAACCAGCTCAGCAGCTGCATCGTAGCATTCCTGTCCTTCCGGAATGTTGGTCTTGATGATGTAGTTGTCCTCGCTGATGCCCAGCTTCTCGCAGGCTTCCTTTGCGCCGTTGATGAAGTTCAGGTCATAAGTAGAGTTCTCGTCATGCAGGCAGATGAATCCAACCTTGATGCCGGCAGCCTCACCTTCGCCGCCCTCTTCGCTTCCGCCGCCGCCACAGCCGGTCAGAGCTGTCACGACGATCATAGCCAGCGCCAGTAACAAAACTAAACTTTTCTTTTTCATTTTCTCTTTCTCCTCCTCAAATTGATGGTCTGTAAGAAAATAATATTGCTATAACGCCCTTTGCGTCACAGTTGACAGAATGTAATGGAGTCGTCGCTCATGGATGCAATGCATGCCAAAGGCTCCACACGGATCCCTTCCTCGCGAATGGCGTCCCCGCCGCCCTGGAACTTCTTCTCGATGGCAACGGCTGCACCCACCACCTCGGCTCCTGCCTGGTGCACCAGATCCACCAGTCCCCGCAGGGCATGGCCGTTGGCCAGGAAGTCATCCACCAGCAGGACCCGGTCCTCCGGCAGAAGATAGTCATGGCTCACCACCACGTGGTAGTCGGTATTATGGGTGAAAGAATGGACCGTGGTGGAGTAGATTTCTCCGTCCACGTTGCTGGTCTTATGCTTCTTGGCAAAGACCATAGGTACGTTCATGCTGATCCCCGCGGCCGCTGCTATGGCGATGCCGCTGGACTCGATGGTGAGGATCTTGGTGACGCCGCATCCCTCATAAAGTTCTGCGATCTCGTCTCCCATTTCCTCCAGAAATGCGGTATCGATTTGCTGGTTCAGGAAATTGCCGACCTTCAGAATGCCTCCGGGGAGGACCTTCCCCTCTCTCCGGATCTTCTCTTCCATCTTATGCATGTAGTCTCCCTCTCTATAAAAACGAAACTGCCCCGGAAAAACACTTATCCTAAGGCAGTAGAGATTCTAATAGTAGCAACTATATGGCGCTGCTGTAGAAACCCCCGGGCCATTTATCCGAGGTTATACTAGAATAAATATTATATACCAAAATGTTATATGAAAATCGGGCCAATGTCAATTAGAAAGATGTGCAAAAATGGAGTTTTTCTGAACGAATCAACAAGTTCCGAAAATGGTTCGTCCAGGTAGACTTTGTGCTCCCGCGAACGTAAAAAGGCGGCCCCAAAAAGGGCCGCCAAAGTACTCTCAGACCTATGCAATTAGCTCAGAGCGGCAGTGATCAGTGCCATTCTGTAAACTTCCTCAGCATTGCATCCGCGGGACAGGTCGTTGATCGGTGCATTCAGTCCCTGCAGGATCGGGCCGTAAGCAGCATATCCGCCCAGGCGCTGTGCGATCTTGTAGCCGATGTTACCAGCTTCAATGTTCGGGAAGATGAAGGTGTTAGCCTGGCCTGCAACCGGGGATCCCTGGCACTTGGTCTTAGCAACGACCGGGGAAACAGCAGCGTCGAACTGCAGCTCGCCGTCGATAGCCAGTTCCGGAGCCATCTCCTGAGCCTTGATGGTAGCGTCGTGGGACAGCTTGACTGTGCCGCCCTTACCGGAGCCCTTGGTGGAGAAGCTCAGTACGGCAACCTTCGGGTCGATCTCGAAAGTCTTGGCGGTCTTGGCGGTCTCTACTGCGACCTCAGCCAGTTTCTCAGCTGCGGAAACCACAACGTTTCCTTCCTTGTCAACGGTATCCTGATAATCAATGTTGATTGCACAGTCGCCGAATGCCATTCTGTGGTCCTCATCATTGATCATAATAAAGCAAGAGCTTACCAGGTGTGCACCAGGCTTGGTCTTGATCAGCTGCAGAGCCGGTCTTACGGTATCAGCTGTGGAATAGGTAGCTCCGCCCAGCAGGCAGTCAGCCTTACCCATCTTAACCAGCATGGTTCCGAAGTAGTTGCCCTTCAGCAGGTTAGCCTTGACATCCTCCATGGACATCTTGCCTTTTCTCAGGTCGAACATGCACTGTGCCATCTCGTCCATCTCAGCATAGCAAGCCGGGTCGATGATCTCAGCGCCTTCGATATTGAATCCGCCCTCAGCAGCAGCTGCCTTAACAGCATCCTCTGCTCCCAGCAGGATCACTTTCAGAGCTTTCTCAGCCAGCAGTTTGTCAGCAGCTTCCAGAATACGAGCGTCCTCACCCTCAGTGAATACGATAGTGCGCGGGTTCTGAATCAACTGTTCTCTCAGTTTGTCAAACATTTTAATCTTCTCCTCCATAGATCTTAAATGGTTTATTGCTGCTCCCGGTCTGCACCCTCCTGCCGCAGGCGACTTGCCGGCGCGGGTTGCTCCCTTATCGAGGTGTCTGCTCCCTTATGGGGCTTGTCCCCGTTCGGGGTTGCTCCTCAGGGCTTGCTCCTCATCGGGGGCCTGGCCCTACTCGGACCTTGCTCCCTCTCGGGTCCCGCTGCCGCCTTCCTCAGGCGCATGCCAAACCAGGGGTAGTTTACGTCTACCCTATAAATATACCACACTTCTCCGTAAAATCAAAGGAAAGTTGCGCAGTTTGTCTGGGTTTCTTGCCCGGGCACCCCACCACTACTACAATATATTTGTGGTTAATACTCCTAACATCCAGTTGGGATG
>CAMOGZ010000059.1 GCA_946614405.1 uncultured Eubacterium sp.
CGCAAGTAATACCATTAATACGTTGTACATATCCATACCTCCGTCTTTATTCACTGTAACTACAATACTTTATCATAGGTAAATTAAAAAATCAAGGATATTTTGTACTTTGTTACAAAGGACTTTTACCCTATTTTTCCGCAAAGGAAAGGGCTGCTGCATAAAGATGCAACAGCCTGAAAGTCCAATGATTTAATCCGATCAGAAGTTGATGATTCCCATGAACTTCTCCGGTACCAGGGATGCTCCGCCGACCAGTGCACCGTCTACATCGCCGTTGGCCATGATATCGGATGCGTTCTCCGGCTTAACGGATCCGCCGTACTGGATGATCACCTGATCACAGGTATCCTCGTCGTACAGAGCCTGGATCTTCTGACGGATCAGGGTGCACATCTCCCCTGCCTGCTCCGGTGTGGCAGTCTTGCCGGTTCCGATAGCCCAGATCGGCTCATATGCTACGACGACCTTGGCAGCCTGCTCTGCAGTCAGTCCTGCGAAGTCCGCCTCGATCTGTCCTTCTACGATCTCTGCTTCTTTTCCGGCTTCTCTCTGGTCCAGATTCTCACCGACGCACAGGATCGGAATGATGTCGCTTTCGCCCAGGATCTTCTTCAGTTTCAGGTTGACAGTCTCATCGGTCTCGTTGAAGTACTGTCTTCTCTCAGAGTGGCCGATCACGATGTAGTCTACGCCGACTTCCTTCAGCATCGGAAGAGATACCTCTCCGGTGAACGCACCCTCATCCTCGAAGTGCACGTTCTGTGCTCCAACGCCGATACTGGTGCCGGCAAAAGCCTCTTTCAGTGTGTCCAGCTGAGTGAAGGGAGCGCAGATCGCGGTCTTCACGTCAGTATCATGATACAGAGCCTTGAACTCTTCTGCAAAAGCCTTCGCCTCTGCCTTAGTCTTAAACATTTTCCAGTTTCCTGCGATAAAAGGAATTCTCATCGCCATAATATTGATCCTCCATTTCTATTACTTTGGAAGCACCCTCTCCGGCACGCTGTGCCTGCTTCTGATTATTTATCCTCAATCACTGCGATTCCCGGCAGGACCTTTCCTTCCAGGAACTCCAGGGATGCGCCGCCTCCGGTGGAGATGTGGGTCATCTTGTCAGCCAGACCGAACTTCTCTACTGCAGCTGCGGAATCTCCTCCGCCGATGATGGTGATGGCGTCGCAGTCAGCCAGTGCCTCAGCAACAGCCTTGGTTCCCTTGGCAAAGTTGTCCATCTCGAATACGCCCATAGGTCCGTTCCAAACAACGGTTGCAGCGTCAGCCAGAGTCTGACGGAACAGTTCCACGGTCTTCGGTCCGATGTCCATACCCATCATGTCAGCCGGGATCTGGTCACGGTCAACGATGGCGCTCTCAGAATTATTATCGAACTCCTTGGCTACGACACAGTCAACAGGGAGCAGCATCTTCACGCCGGCATCCTCTGCCTTCTTCATCAGATCTCCTGCCAGGCCTACATTATCAGCATCCAGGATGGAAGTTCCGATCTCCAGGCCCATAGCCTTATAGAATGTGTATGCCATGCCGCCGCCGATGATCAGGGTATCCACCTTGGTGATCAGGTTCTCAATAACAGGGATCTTGTCGCCTACCTTGGCTCCGCCCATGATGGCCACAAAGGGTCTCTTGGGATCTTCCACAGCGCTTCCCAGGAACTTAACTTCCTTTTCAATCAGGAATCCGGACAGTGCCGGCAGATAATCGGCAACGCCTGCTGTGGAGGAATGTGCGCGGTGTGCGGTTCCGAATGCATCCTGAACGAATACTTCTGCCAGGGAAGCCAGTTCCTTCGCAAATTCAGCACCGTTCTTGGTCTCTTCCGGACGGAAGCGGACGTTCTCCAGGAGCATTACCTCTCCCGGTGCCAGAGCTGCGGCAGCCTCACGGACCGCATCGTCCACCACTACCGGACTGGTCACAAACTTAACGTCAAGATTCAGATATTCAGACAGTCTGTCTGCCACCGGTTTCAGAGTGAACTCCATCTTCGGCTCGCCCTTGGGGCGTCCCATATGTGACATCAGGATCACCGCTGCGTTCTGCTCCAGCAGATACCGAATGGTGGGCAGCGCCGCCTTGATGCGGGTATCATCACTGATGGCTCCGTCCTGCATCGGAACGTTGAAATCACATCTGACGATGACTTTCTTTCCTTTCAGATCGACATCTTTAATTGTCTTCTTCATGATCTTGCATCTCCTTTTCATATAATAATATTAATATCTTCTGCGCTTGGAGGACGATTGTATGCCCATTCCTTCTCTGTATTTCGCCACCGTCCTGCGCGATATTTCAATTCCCTTTTCCTTCAGCATGGCAACCATGTCCTGGTCGCTGAAGGGCTTCTTCGGATCCTCTCCGTCGATGATTTCTTTAATGATCGTTTTGACACTGTTGGAGGACAGGCCGTCTTCCTTCCCGCTGACGGATACGCCGCTGGAGAAGAAATACTTCAGCTCGAACACCCCTCTGGGGCTCTGCATGTATTTGCCATTGATGGCACGGCTTACGGTAGACTCATGGATCCCCATCTCATCGGCGATCTGCTTCAGAGTCAGCGTCTTGATGTATTTCTGTCCTTTGTCAAAGAATGCTTTCTGGTAGTGTACGATGGCCACGGCCACGTTGAATATGGTCTGCTTCCGCTGCTCGATGCTGCGGATGAGCCAGGTCGCTGAATTATAACGGTTATTCAGATAGGCACTCAGTTTCTCATCATCCTTGGCCTTATGGGCAAGCTCGTGGTAATAGGAGCTTACCATAAGCCGGGGCACGCTGGCGTCATTGCTTGAGACCACATACTCTCCGTCCACCTTCTCCACGATGATGTCCGGGATCACATAGCGCGTGGACTCTCCGCTGTTGGCGAACCGGCGTCCGGGCTTGGGATCCAGGCTGCGGATCAGATCCACGATCTGCTGGACCTCGTCGTTCTTCATGCTGACGGCCTTGGCGATCCGGGATATCTTATTATCCGCGACCTCCTCCAGCATATTCTCCAGAATGTACTCCACCTCTTCGGTGAGCAGTCCCCTGGCGGCCAGCTGGATCTCCAGGCACTCCGACAGGTTCCGTGCTCCTACTCCCTCCGGGTCCATCCGGTGCACAAAGCCAAGCACGTCCTCGATCTCATCAGCAGGAACCTTCAGCTCCTGGACCATCTCGTCCATGGTGAGTGTCAGGTATCCGTTCTCATCGATGCCTTCAATGATGTAATTGCAGATCCATCTCTCCCGTCCGGTGAGTTTGGACAGCTGAAGCTGCTCCATCAAAAAATCCTGAAGGGTCTGCTCCGCTGATGTAAACTGCTCGAAGGAATAGTCATCTCGCTCAGGAGTAGTCTCCCACTGACGATAGTCCCTGTCCTCGTAACTGTCTTCCATCATCTGATCTCTGATCTCGATCTCCACCGTCTGCGGCGGCTGATCGGAATCAGGATCATGTCTTGCTTCCTCCAGGATCGGGTTCTCCAGAAGTTCATTATGTACGTAATCGATCAAATCGACATTATTCAGCTGCAGAATCTTGATCGCCTGGATCAATTCCGGCGTCATGGATAATTGTTGCTTCTGTTCGATTGTCAGTTCATATCCAAGCTTCATCTGCATACCTCTCGTGTCATATGCAAGTATTATACCATACTTCGAAAATAAAGCAACTATTTCAGGTTTGGAAAACCTAACTGTCTTAATGCCTCAAACAGTACGATATTGGCTGAATTAGCCAGATTCAGAGACCGGAGCCGGGTGTTCTCACTCATTGGGATCCGGATTGTTTTTTCTTTGTTCTTTTCGATAAAGTCCCGGGGAAGCCCTCTCGTCTCCCGGCCGAAGAGGAACATATCCTCATCCTGATAGGAAACATCCGCATAGCAGTGCTCACCCTTGGTAGTGGAAAGGAACATGCGGTGGCCTTTGTACTCCGCAAGGAATTCCTCCAGGGACTCATGGACTTGCAGGTCCACATAGGGCCAGTAGTCCAGCCCTGCGCGCCGGACCTGCCGGTCATCAATGGAAAACCCCAGGGGCTTCACCAGGTGCAGCACAGAGTTGGTTGCTGCGCAGGTCCTTGCGATGTTTCCCGTGTTAGGCGGGATCTCAGGTTCAACGAATACGATGTGTAATGCCATAGTCTAACCTCCGACTTACATCATACAGTTTTTTTGTTGAAAATTAAAGACAAATTTTGTCTGATATTGTATAATGAGCAGTAAGTCTTAGGAATTGCAGGAGGTAATATGAAGAAGTTTAACATCGGAATCCTCGGGCTGGGTACCGTCGGCGGCGGAACCTATGACATCCTGAGGGATAATAAAGATATTATTATGGAACGCACCGGAGTGGACTATGCCGTCACCCGGATCCTGGAAATCAACGAGAAGGCCATCGCAGCCCACGGCGTGGACCCGGCCATCGTGACCCAGAACGTGGACGAGATCCTCACAGATCCATCCATCGACATCGTTGTGGAGTCCCTGGGCGGGATCGAGCCCTCCTCCAGCTGGATGCTGAAGGCCCTGGAGAACGGCAAGAGCGTGGTCACCCCGAACAAAGCCGCAGTGGCCGCCAATTTCGATAAGCTGCAGAAGACCGCCAAGGAACATGGCGTTCAGATCCGCATCGAGGCCTGTGTCGGCGGCGGCATCCCTGCCCTGACAGCCATCACCGAGGCTCTGGCCGGAAACAAGTTCACAGAGGTCATGGGAATCCTGAACGGGACCACCAACTACATCATGACCAAGATGGGCGATGAGGGTCTGGCTTATGCCGACGTCCTGAAGGACGCCCAGGAGAAGGGATTCGCCGAGGCTGACCCCACCGCAGACGTGGAAGGCATCGACGTTGCCAACAAGCTGTCCATCCTCATGGCGCTGGCCTTTGGCAAATATGTTCCGCCTACGGAGATCCCCACAGTCGGAATCACCGGAGTCACCATGGATGACATCGCAGCCGCCAAGGAGAAGGGCTGCAAGATCAAACTGATCGCCCGTGCCGCAGTGAAGGAAGACGGCTCTCTGGAATATGAGATCAAACCCACAGAGATCCCCTACTCTCACCCCCTGGCAGGCGTAAACTATGAATTCAATGCCATCTACGTGACCGGAAACGCAGTGGATGAGGTCATGTTCTACGGCAAGGGCGCCGGCGCACTCCCCACCGGAAGCGCCATCGTCGGTGATATTATTTCAATTATGAGATCGGAGGCAAAATAATGAGCTTATATACAGAATGGAAAGACTTACTGGAGAATCAGACAGACGATACCTTTGAGGCCTTCTGGGACGAGTACTGCAAGGCAGAGATGGCCATCTACACCCACATCCTGGAGCATAAGGACGAGCATCTGAAGGGAACCGTCAAGGACCTGGCAGAGAAGTTCGGCTGCCGCACCGCCATCTTTGAAGGATTCCTGGACGGCGTAGAAACCAGCCTGAACGGCACCATCGATCTGGAATCCGTCACAGAAGACACCGAGGTGGATCTGGATGTAGACCTGGAGAAACTGTACTACAACATGCACCAGGCAGACGCTCCTCATCTCTACGGACTGGACGCCTGGGAGAACGCCCTCTCCGAAGACCGCCGCAGCACCATCGAGAGAGAATACAAGAAATCCAAGATCTATCACGCGCCCAAGAAGATCGGCCGCAACGAACCCTGCCCCTGCGGCAGCGGCAAGAAATATAAGAACTGCTGCGGACGCTAACACGGCGATTGGCGAGCCGAAGGCGAAGACAGAGCCGATGTAGGTCCCATGCCAGGACCGCAGCGCTTCAGCGCGTGGCGGTCTACGGCTGCGGTAAGAATCAGTAATCATTTAAGGGACTGCCCGCGGGCAGTCCCTCTTGTATTATCTGAATTTCCGTTTGGTGGAGTTTTCCATGTGGCGCTGCATGGCCTGGGCTCCTGCTTCGATGTCCCGTGCTTCGAATGCGTCGTAGATATTCCGGTGTTCCGCCAGAACATCTCGTAGGTAGTTCGGCGCGTAATAGTTGGATGGATTGCAGTGCCGCAGATAGAGCTGATACGACGTCAGCTGCTGGTTCAGCATCCGGTTATGGGCAGCGTTGTAGATGATCTGATGGAAGGCGATGTTGATGTTCAGCATCTTGGGGATGTCGTTTTTCATGGTGTAGAATTCCATGAACTCGAAGGTCTCATTCAGTTCTTCCATTTCCTCGTCGGTGATGCGCTCGATGCCCCAGCGGACTGCCTGGACTTCTCCCATGGCACGGAGAATGTAAATGTCGTTCAGATCCTGTTGGCTCAGTCCTACCACAAAGGCTCCCCGGTTGGGGATGGTCTCAATGAGTCCGTCGGATTCCAGCTGGCGAAGGGCCTCCCGAACAGGCGTCCGGCTGACACCGTACTCATTGCAGATCTTCATCTCTGTGAGTTTCTCCCCATTTCCCAGCTTTCCTGTCAGGATATCCTCCTGCAGCTTGGTGAAAAGATCGCTGGAAAGAGGAAGATTCGATGGATGATCATCCTCCAGATACTGGATTATAGACATAAAAAAACACCTCCTGTAATTGTATACAATTATACGACTATCATTGGGTTTGTGTCAAGGCGGTGAATGGATTGAGTTTCCGATGCGCATATGATAAGATAGAGAAAACGTGAAATGGAGAATTACTATGACTGAAGAACGAGTTGTTGAAATACTGGACCGTCTGGAGGACTGCTATCCCCAGGCAAAATGCGCGCTGGATCATGTGGATGTATTCCAGCTCATCGTGGCCGTAGTGCTGTCGGCCCAGACCACGGATAAGGGAGTAAATCAAGTGACCCCGGCTTTGTTCGAGGCATACCCGGACGCTCCATCCCTTGCGGCAGCAGAGCCTGACCAGGTGGAGCCCTACATCCGCCGCATCGGATTATATAAGAATAAAGCCAAGAACATCGTCGCCCTGGCACGGAAGCTCTGCGAGGACTTCGGCGGAGAAGTCCCGGGCAATTACGATGACCTGGTGTCCCTGCCCGGCGTGGGCCGCAAAACTGCCAACGTGGTACTGGCCGACGGATTCGGTCAGCAGCGCATCGCCGTGGACACCCACGTGTTCCGTGTGGCAAACCGCATCGGTCTGGTCCATGAGAAGGACGTGCTGAAGACGGAGCTGTCACTGATGGAAGTCCTGCCCGACGACCGCTGGACCCGTACCCATCACTGCATCATCTTCCACGGCAGAAATTGCTGCGCAGCCCGCAAGCCCGACTGCGAGCACTGCTGCATCGACGATCTCTGCGAAAAGAATAACCTGTAAGTAAGAGGGACTGCCCGCGGGCAGTCCCCTTTCATTTCTCTTATGATACGATATACTCCAAACCGTCGTTGCCGCCGTCGATGGTGACGACGCAGCCGTCGTAGATCTGGCCGGCGATGATCCGCTGGGCCAGTTCTGTCTCGATGTACTTCTGGATGTACCGTTTCACCGGTCTTGCGCCATAGGCCGGATCGTAAGCATCTGCTGCGATCTCCTTCTTGGCAGATTCGGTGAGCTCCAGACGGATATCCCGTTCCGCCAGTCTCTTCTCCAGAGCGGTGATGGACAGCTCGATGATCTTCACGATCTGTTCCTGGGTCAGCGGGCTGAAAACGATGATGTCGTCGATCCGGTTCAGGAATTCCGGACGGAAGTAATTCTTCAGCTGCCCCTCTACCCTGTCTTTGGTCACAGGATCGATGGAACCGTCCTCACGGATGTTCTCGATCAGATCCGCGCTTCCGATGTTGGATGTCATGATGACGATGGTGTTCTTGAAGTCCACGGTGCGGCCCTGGTTGTCTGTCAGTCTGCCGTCATCCAGCAGCTGCAGCAGGATGTTGAACACATCCGGGTGAGCCTTCTCGATCTCGTCGAAGAGGATCACGCTGTAAGGACGTCTGCGGACGGCCTCGGTCAGCTGACCTCCCTCGTCATATCCAACATATCCCGGAGGCGCTCCTACCAGACGGGAAACGCTGTGCTTCTCCATGTACTCTGACATGTCG
>CAMOGZ010000060.1 GCA_946614405.1 uncultured Eubacterium sp.
GGTGATGGCACCCATGAGATCTGTGGTGATACGAACATAGGATTCTGTAGCATCCATAATGGCGGGCAGGGACTTCTCATCCACCAGGGTGGGCTCCACCACGCCTACGGGTTTGCCGTCCTCCATCCAGCCATGGCAGATCAGCTTGATCTTCTTACCCTGGGCCCGGGCCGCATCCAGGTCTTCCTTGGTAATGCCGCCGATTCCTGTGCGTTTGATATCCATAGGCGTGATGTGCACGTCCATCAGCACGTTCATCAGGGCCGTGAGCTTGGCGGTGGCATCCCAGCCGTCCACATCCATGGACGGATCCGCCTCCACGAATCCCTGCCGACGGCCTTCTGCCACGGCATCATCATAGCTGACTCCCCGCTCCATTTCCGTCAGGATGAAGTTGGTGGTGGAATTCAGGATACCGCTGATCTCTGTGATCTCGCATCCCATCAGGGTCTCCTTGGCCAGGTTATATACGGGCACGCCGTCCATGACGGTGGCCTCCTGGCAGAATACCACACCCTTCTCCTTCGCCAGGTCACGCAGCTCTCTGTAGTGCCAGGCGATGGGGCCTTTGTTGGCGGTGATGACATGCTTGCCCAGGTTCATGGCCCGGCGGATGTGGTCCGTCGCCGGCTGTCCCGTCATGATGTTGATGGGGCTCAGTTCTGCCATGACGTCATACTCCCCCGAGTCCAGGATTCCGAAGGCATCCATGGACTTGTCGAACATGTCATCGGTGATGGCCTCCGTATCGATGCCCTCCGGCCGCAGGATCCCACCCCGGCGCCCGGTGCAGACCGCCGTGATCACCGGCTCCACGCCGAACTTCTCTTCGATAAACGCCTTCCGCCGCAGAAGCATCCGGGCGAAGGCCTGTCCCACATTACCATATCCGATCAGTGCGATACGAATCTTATCCATTCTTCTTCTCCTTTCAAACGCCCAAAAGTTCCGCCAGCTCTGCCACGGAAGCTTCCCGCGCCTCCGAGTCCATCTTCACCAGATCGTAGATCAGTGGGTCCCGGATCAGGTGCTTCCATGCCGTATAAGTTGCCTGCACGAACCGGTCCTCCAGGGGGATCTCCTCGTCGATCAGGGGGCAGTCATAGGGAAGCTCCAGGTCGTTATACACCAGGCTCAGTTCATCGTCCTCGTTCAGGTGGGGCGTCAGGGGGAAGGTCCTGCACTGCAGGGGCCGCTTCTCCCTGGGGCAGTGCGGCGGCGTCTTGCACTTGACAAAGTGGACCACGCCCCTCCAGGATTCCGGGAACTCATAGTCCTCCGCCCGCTCATCGCTCCAGTCCAGCCATTCATCCCTGCGGCTGTGGAGCTTATCTTCTCCCGGGAGAAGATAGATCCCCATCTCCGCTTCCCCCTCGGTAATGCAGCAGGCACAGCCACAAAGCCCGCCGCAGTCATAGTCCACCGGGCTCACCCGGTCCAGCAGGCGGTAGATGGCCTGCCATTCACTCTTGCGTATGGTCGATTTCAGCATTGTCCTCTCCTGTCCTCTTGGGCGCCAGGCCATGGGCCGCCCTCCACTTGTCATAGGCCTCCCGTCTCTTCTGCTTCTCCCGGGGGTCATTAAGCCTCTGCAGCTTCCTCTTGACCCTGGCGAAATCAATGGCACAAAGCCCATCGGAAATCCGTACCGGAACCTGATCGTCAAAGGAATAAATCTGAGGCCATGTCTCATCCCGGAAGTAGTACACCGTGACCCTCTCGTTCTCCGGATCGGCGACCCAGTACTCCAGGCAGCCTGCATTCTTATACTTACCCAGCTTCAGAATCTGATCCTTGCTCCTTGTAGATGGGGACAGTACCTCCATGATGAACTCCGGCGTACCGAAAAGGCAGTGGCCAATGTTCAGATCCGGATCCATGGCAATAAGCACGTCCGGCTGCACCATAGTGCGGTCATCCCGGTCCAATTGTACGTCGATAGGGGCGATCCCCGGCATACAGGGCATATCATGTTCTTCTATACACTCGACCAATTGATGATAGACCTCTCCGGCAACAATCTGATGAGCCATACTGGGTGCATTCATATCATAGATCACACCATCGATCAGTTCCACTCGCCGGTCCTCCGGCATGGCGTAGTAGTCGTCCAGGGTATATTCTCCCTGCTCCTTCGCCGCCTTGGTCTTATATGCGAATACGGTCTCCTTCAATTCGCTGCCGCCGCTGTCCATCTCCATAGCCATCACCGGGTCCAATACCCTGGCCAGAGCCAGTACCGTCTCCTTCCGGGGATTCCGGGTGGTATTCCCCAGCACCTTCTGCACAGTCCCCAGCGGAACGCCGGAACGCCGCGCCACTTCCTCGTTGGTATAACCCAGCTGTCTCTTTCTCCTCTTCAGTCTCTCGATATCCATAAGCGTTCCTCCATGGTCTGATTATACCACATGAGGAATTCCATTTCAACCGTTTGTTCCATTTCAGTTCCATTTATTCCAAAAAAGAATGACCCTTCTCAGGCCATTCTCCATTATCCTCTGATCAGGCCCGCAAGTTGTTCCGGGCTGATCCCGCTCATGTATTGTTCCAGATCCAGCGCCGCGATACGTTCTGCCAGTTTCTCATCCATCGGCAAGCCTCTTAGTGCGAGCTCCAGTTCCGTGATATCCCCATTTCCGAAGAAGTCGCCGGATACTTCCAGATCTTCGATTCGTCCGTTCTTTGCACTGAGATGAACGGTCACCAGTCCTGCGGGGAACTTTTCTTCCCGCACCATATCGAAGGCTCTGGCGTGCCCGTAATTCCACTCCCAGGTGGCATATTTCTCATCCCGGAGCCGCCGCACTGCAGCCTGCTCCTCCTCCGTCAGGACATAAGTCTCCACATCGTCTCCCAGGATGTGCCTCTTCAGAGCTTCCTTGAACTTCTCCATCGTAATGGGTTCCGGTGCATGCTCATTGATGGTGGTCACCCGGCTCCGCACGGATTTCACGTTCTTGGAAGCAAACTTGGCCGCCCGAACCTTCAGGGCTTCTGACACCGTCCCAAGAGATGAATCCAGCATGATGCAACCGTGGTGCATCACCCGGCCCTTCTTCAGGTACTGGGAATTCCCGGAGAACTTGCATCCGTCGATGACCAGGTCATTGCGGCCTGTGAATTCCGCCTTCACTCCCAGCTCCGCCAGCGTCTCGATGATGGGCAGGCAAAACCGGGTGAAATTGATCTTCTCCAGGTCGTCCTGATCCACCACAAAGGTAAAGTTCAGATTCCCCATGTCGTGGTACACGGCGCCGCCTCCGGACAGGCGCCGGGCCACCCGGATCCCATGCTTGTCCACATAGTCCTGATTCACTTCCTCCGGAGCATTCTGGTACTTGCCGATGACGATGGTCTTCTCATTCTGCCACAGCATAAAATAACTGTCATCCCTGGGCAGACGCTCGAACACGAACTCCTCCAGCGCCAGGTTATAATATGGATCTGTGCTTGTCGATTCAATATACCTCATATATGACCTCCGGTCCGTCCAGCAGTTTTCCATGGGGAAGTTCCTGCTGACATTTCTCCCAAAACCGCAGTGTCCTCCTGCGGTATCCCTCCGGGCCTCTTCCCTCTCCGGGGAGATGATAGAAGAAGAGGTTCTCATATCCCAGGTCCCGGAGCTGCTTCCGGTACACTCTGCTCCAGAGGGCGATCCCGTTCACAAAGCCCACCGAATGGTCTCTCCGGCTGAACTCCAAAAGTCTCGGGATCTCTGCGGGATCCATATCCCCCGTCAGAAGCACCGATGTGTCCCCCGCAAGGATATTGATGCAGTAATTGTCAGGGCAGGTCCCTTCGATGTGCTTCATTCTGCAGTATTCCAGTTCCATTTCACCCAGCTGCAGGCGGTGGATCCCATCCTCTTCTGACAGGGGAAGCTGATGCCCTCCCTTTACCTTGGCATCCGGCGGAAGCACGGCAGTCACACCCCGGGACAAAGCCTCCTTTACTTTGGCTTTGTCATAGTGGTCCCCGTGGCAGTGGGACACCACCAGATAGTTCAGCGTCCGGAAGATGCCGTCTCTGCCTATGATCTGTTCATCCATCCAGGGGATGGGCGGATCATACTCCTGCTTTTCCGAAAAGAGGCCGTCCACCAGTACTCCGTTTCCGGGATACCGCATCAGCACGGAGCAGTTCCCCAGGTATTCTATTGTCAAAATCTTTTCTCTCATAATTTCACTCCAAAAAGAGTATGCGTGGCTGTCTTCATTTTAAGACAAAGCCACGCATATCGTCAACCGATTCGTTCCTTCTTACCCAGTCTCTTTATTTCTTAGCCGGCGGCATGTTAATAGCATCACCAAATACTGAGTGGGCTGCTTCCTTGATGGACTCGCCTACTGTCGGATGGGCATGGATGGAGGACAGCACGTCCTCGGTGGTTGCGCCCATGTTCAGCGCGATGACGCCCTCGTGAACCAGCTCGGTTGCGCTGGCGCCGATCATATGGATGCCCAGCACCTTCTTGCTTTCCTTATCAGCGATGACCTTCACCAGTCCGGAGGTCTCGCCCATGATCAGGGACTTGCCGTTGCCCATCATCTGGAACTTGCCGACTTCATAATCGATGCCGCGCTCCTGGACTTCCTTCTCGGTCATGCCGACGCAGCCGATCTCCGGCTTGGTGTAAACGCAGCCCGGAACAATACTGAAGTCGATCTCAGGCTTCTCGCCCATGATGGTCTCCACGCAGGCCAGTCCTTCTGCGGATGCTACATGGGCCAGCATGATGCCGCCGATGCAGTCGCCGATGGCGTAGATGCCTTCCACATTGGTCTCAAATTTGTCGTCCACCAGGATCTTGCCTCTCTCGGTGGCAACGCCGATCTCTTCCAAGCCCAGTCCCTCGGTGTATGGTCTTCTTCCAACACACATCAGGACCTTCTCTGCCGGGCATTCCTGGTCTTTGCCCTTGGCATCGGTGAATTTCACCAGCAGGCCGTTCTCGTCCTGGCAGATCTCGTTCACTCTGGATTCCAGGTGCAGCTTGACTTTGTTCCGCTTGAGCATGCGCTTCATCACGGCCGTGATATCCTCGTCCATATTGCCCAGGATGTCCGGGAGCATCTCCACGATGGTCACCTTGGTCCCAAGGCGCTGATAGACATGGGACAGCTCGATGCCGATGACACCGCCGCCGATGATGCACAGAGACTCCGGCACAGCCTCAAAGTCCAGTGCGCCGGTGCTGTCCACTACGCCGGGAAGATCTGCCCCGGGAAGTGGAACCTTGCTTGGTACGGAACCAGTGGCGATGATGGCTTTGTCAAAGGGAACTTCCACGTCGCCCTCTTCCGTGGCAACGGTCAGGGTCTTTGCATCCTTGAAGGAGGCGGCTCCCTTGACTACGGTTACGCCATAGGCCTTCATCAGGCCTGCGACGCCGTTTACCAGCTGCTTGACCACGGCGGCCTTCTTGGCCTGGACCTGTGCAAAGTCGATGCTTACGTTCTCTACGATGACGCCGCACTTGGCCGCGTCCTTCTGGATCTCATTGTAGAGATCTGCGGAGTGGATCAAAGCCTTGGTGGGAATGCATCCCACATTCAGGCAGGTTCCTCCCATGGAATCTTTCTCGATGATGGTGACTTCTGCACCCAGCTGCGCTGCGCGGATAGCGGTCTCATATCCGCCAGGGCCGGCTCCGATGATTGCAATCTTCATATTAATGAACCTCCTGTTAATTTCCAATTATCCAAGATTATTATGTCACGGAAATGGACATGAAACAACTTTTTATTTATTATATCCACCCTATGATTTTGTCATGGCGGGGAGGTGTTTCCTGTCACGATTATTTATGTCCATGGTGTGCCTTTTCATGATATTTTCCATTGCACCGAAATGTGAAGTGGAGTAAAATATTTTCGTAGAGAAAAGAGGTATGTATGGATATTAAATTTTTAAGTAAACGTGACCTGGAAGAGGTCCTGGATATATCGAAAGTTATCGAAGGCGTCATCGCCTGCCTGAAGGCCAGTGCCACCCATCAGACGGAGGACTGGCAGCCGGTCCTGCACCGGTTCGGAAACAATGGTCTGGTGGAGATCCACTCCGGCGGGATCCCCGGAGACATCGCGGTTCACGGCACCAACATTCACAGCACATTCCCCGGTAATGTCAAGCAGCAGCTGCCGGAGAACTCTGGTCTGCTGATGGTATTTGACTCCAATACCGGAATGCCCCTGGGCGTCCTGAACGCGGCTCCCATCACCAGCATGCGCAAAGGCGCCGTAGCCGGCGTGGGCACCGCTCTCTTTGCGCGTCCCGGCGCATCCACTCTGACGATCCTGGGCACGGACCACAACACCCCTTATGTGGTGGCGGCAGTCCTGACCCTTCTGCCCAAACTGCGCCGTATCATTCTGGTGGACTCCCGTGATCCTCAGGGAGCAAGGGAACTGGCCGGGAATCTGCCTTCCAAACTGGCGGATGAGTTCAGCCTCTGGACCACCAGCGTCCGGTTCGAGGTGATGGACAACATGTCCGACGCCGCCGATGAGAGCGACTGCATCATCGTGCAGGGGCAGCTCTATGCGCTGGACAATGTTCTGATCCGCCCGGGCACTCATATCACCAGCATCTCCGATGCCGTGGATCCCGGCGAGATCCTGTCGGCGGACATCATCCATTCCGGCAGCATCTTCTCCGACCGTGTGGGCAAGGTTCTGGCACGCCAGATCCCCGGCCGCACCACCATGGAGGAAATCACCATCTTCAATGCGCCGGATATCGCGGCGCTGGACATCGTCACCGCCCGCATCGCCATCAGCGCCGCCTTCAACAAGGCCAAAGGCAGCACGGTGGAACTGTAATTACTTTCATCACTATTCGACACTAATAAAGGGGACCGCATGATGCAGTCCCCTTTTTCAATGCATTATCTTATCTATCCGGTGCAGACAGTCTAGCCGCAAGCGGCGCGCAGTGATATTCCAGGAAGGTCTGGTCGTCCTCTGCCAAACCCTGGCTCTGAAGTTTCTCCACCAGGATCTCTGCAGCCTCTTCAAATGCCATGACCACCCGATCCTGTTCGTTCTGATACCGTGGATCGTATTCATAATCGATCCAGGCCTCCTGCTGCGACGGCACAACTGCAGCCCGTTCCAGCAGCTCCGCCAGATCGGCAAAGCCCGGATACTCTTTCAAAGCACGGAACTTCCATTTATAGTAAGGTGCATAGCGGCGTGCCAGGAGAAACGCCATGTCAATGGCTGCCTCGATTCCCTTTGCCTTGCAGAACTCCGCAGCGACATAATCCTTCCGTGCCATGGCGCGTGGATAATTCACCTGCGCATACTTGGAATAATCATGCATCGTATTCACCAGACGCATGGTCCAGATCCGCTCAGGATAGTACTCCTTCAGAGCCTTTCTTGTCTGACTGAACTGTCCCAGATCATCCCGGAACACAGCTCCATTGGTGGCTGTCGCCAGATTGTGCTCCGGCAAACGGAACCACTGCTGCTCCCGGATATGCGGGGTTTCTGTATCGATCACCTCACCCAGTGTGCGGTCATAGAAGTCCTGTATCCGCATCACTCCACGGCGGAAGTCCAGCTGCGAAGGTTCCACTCCTGCGACCCTTGTACGGTAGGCCTCCTGAAGCTCCGCACCGATCTCATCATAGTCTTCATCCGTAAGCCAAAGACAGAATCCGATTCCATATTCCCGGTCCCTGGAAAACTGATCATCATAGCCGAAGCACTCAGAACCCTCTCCGACAACGCCCACGGCGATCCGCTCCTCATATTCCGGAAAGAGTGCATGGATCATGGGGGCTCCCTTCTCCTCATACAGGGCCCGGCATCTCTCCACCGTCGTCCTGTGTTCCTCCACCACCACTGGTGTCTTATCATATTCTGAAATCACTCGATTGATATCCATACATCCAGCCTCCTTGTCATTTCTATCTATAATTATATCACTCCTTCATAGAAAATCAAAGACTGCGCCGCTTACGGCGAGACTGTCCGCACC
>CAMOGZ010000061.1 GCA_946614405.1 uncultured Eubacterium sp.
GGCGGATGCCTACGTGGCCTACTTCGCTGACGAAGACAACCGGCGCAAGGTCGCAGCGGTGACGGCGGAGCTCCATATGGATGAGACCGAGGAGGAGCGGGAGGACTTCTTCAGCGGCGTGACCTTCGTCATCACCGGGTCCCTGAATCATTATGCCAACCGGGACGAGCTGAAGGCGGAGATCGAGAAGGCCGGCGGCAAGGTGGCCGGCTCCGTCAGCAAGAAGACGTCCTATCTCATCAATAACGATGTGACCTCCACATCAGGAAAGAACAAGAAAGCCCATGACCTGGGGATCCCCATCATCGATGAGGACACCGTCCGGACATGGCTGGAAGAAGGAGAGATCCATGCTTAAAATCGGAAAACTGGACAGCGATGTGCTGAAGCGCATCGTCATCGATAAGATCACATACCGCCGGCCGGAGGTGAAGGTCCGGGCCGGTGTGGGAGAGGACTGCGCGGTGGTGGATTTCGGCGAATATGAGTGCGCCATTTCCACGGACCCCATTACCGCTGATGTCAAAGACATCGGCCGGCTGTCGATCCACATCTCCTGCAATGACATTGCCAGCAACGGCATCGAGCCCCTGGGCATCACCCTGGCCTGCATGCTGCCTCCGGGAACCACCGAGGAAGACATCGAGACCATCATGGGCCAGGCCGGTCAGGCCGCAAAGGATGCCGGAGTGGAGATCATCGGAGGCCACACGGAGATCACGCCGGTGGTGACCCAGCCGGTGATCGTGTCCACGGCTTTTGGCCGCGGGGTGGCGGGCCAGTCCGCCAGCGCCCGGGACATGAAGCCGGGAGATGTGATCATCCTCACCAAGAATGCAGGGCTGGAAGGCACCGGCATCATCGCCGCAGACCGTGAAGAGGAACTGGCGGAGTTTCTGGATGCGGATGAGATCCGCCGGGCTCACGACATGCTGCGCCGGGTCAGCGTGATCCGGGAAGGCGTCATCGCCGGAAAGATCGGCACCGCCGGCATGCACGACGTGACCGAAGGCGGCATCTACGGCGCTATCTGGGAGATGTGCCAGATCGCAGGACTTGGATGCGAGATCCGGGAGGAGGCTATCTTCGTGGATCCGGTGACCCGCAAGATCGCGGACCACTACGGCATCGATCCGTACCGGCTGATCTCCAGCGGCTGCATGCTGATCGTGGCATCACCGGAGCATGGTGAGCAGATCGTTGCCCACTGTGAAGAGGCAGGTATCCCGACGGCGGTCATCGGAACGGTCTGTGATGCGGATCACGGACTGGTGACCGTGGCAGCGGACGGGGCGCAATCGGAGATCGCGCCGCCAGGACCAGACGAACTGTATAAGGTGATCGTGCGGTAGATGGTGCAGCCGAAGGTGCGGTAGATCGTGCAGCCGAAGGTGCCACCGTCACGCGCAGACAACAGACGGTTTACAGGCCAATATCTGCGCATCGGAAAAGGAAACGCAGACAACGTAATGACAGGAGAAATCGTAAATGAAGAAATTCGAAACGAGAGACAACAAAAGCATCAAAGTGAAAGTCGATCCGAATACTGATGAGGTGATGGATCTTTTGATCAATACCATTCCGAGGCTTTCGTATGACGAGATCCTCGACGGAGAGCTTGAGAAGAGGCTCAAGGATTCTGATGTTAAAATTGAATCGATCGAGTTGTCGTTTGGCGATGATATCAAACAGATCTTTTTGAGCAAAGCCATCTTCGATGCCATATCCAAGCCGCCAGGGTTTTAACGGCCCGCACCCCCTTGACACAAAGGAGAAAAGTCAATATAATAATATAGTTGAAAACTGTCTTTAAATAGCTTCGCCTGGCATGGTTTGGGTCCTGCGCAATAGGATGCCGTGAACCTTGTCAGGTCCGGAAGGAAGCAGCAATAAGCGGAAGTTCTTATGTGCCGCAGATAAGCCTTCTCCAACGTCATGCGGAGCTATTTAAGGGCAGTTTTCTTATAGGGAATTGTCAGACGAATGAGCCGTCATACAGGAGTTGAGACCATGCAGTATAAGGCTTTGTACAGGGAAAACAGACCCGAGGTGTTCTCGGAAATGCTGGGGCAGGAGCACATCGTGAAGATCCTGCGCCACCAGATCGCTACGGATACCGTGAGCCACGCGTATCTTTTTTGCGGTACCCGGGGAACGGGGAAGACCACCACGGCCCGGATCCTGGCCAAGGCGCTGAACTGCATCGGAGACACGGAGGATAAGCCCTGCGGGACCTGTCCTCACTGCAGAGCCATCGCAGAGAGCAACTTCATCGACGTCATCGAGATCGACGCAGCCTCCAACAACGGCGTGGACAACATCCGCGAGCTGAGGGAGAGTGTCAAGTATCCTCCCAGCGTGGGACGGAAGAAGGTCTACATCATCGACGAGGTCCACATGCTCTCCACCGGCGCATTCAACGCGCTGCTGAAGACTCTGGAGGAACCCCCGGAGAATGTGGTGTTCATTCTGGCCACCACCAACCCGGAGAAGATGCCTCAGACCGTGCTGTCCCGCTGCATGCGGCTGGACTTCAAACGGGTCTCCGCTGCTGAGATCAAGGAGAACATGAGGCGCATCGCCCAGGCCCACGGAGTGGAGATCACCGAGAGTGCTCTGGCCCTTCTGGCCGCCAACGCAGACGGATCCGTCCGTGACTCCCTGAGCATCCTGGAGCAGTGCCTTTCCTCCGGAGAGACCCGCCTGGACCGGGAGACCGTACTGGACTTCCTTGGGGTGGTGTCGGAGGACTTTTACCTGGAGCTGACAGATGACGTGCTGGCAGCAGACGTGTCCGGCGCCCTGGTGCTGCTGGATCAGGCACTGAATGAGGGCAAGGACGTCCGGCAGATGATGAAGGACTGGATGGCCCATTACCGCAGCCTTCTCATTGCCAAATTCGTAGAGAACCCGGAGGATATGCTGAACATGTCCTCGGAGAACATAGAGAAACTGAAGGAACAGAGCAGGCGGATCGAGCTTCCGGACCTGAACCGGAGCATCGTGACCCTGGCCAGGACCATCAACGACGCCCGGTATTCCACCCAGGC
The DNA here is from genome assembly GCA_946614405.1 of uncultured Eubacterium sp. Classification (GTDB taxonomy): domain Bacteria; phylum Bacillota; class Clostridia; order Peptostreptococcales; family Anaerovoracaceae; genus Aminicella. The sequence continues at coordinate 3,051 of CAMOGZ010000061.1, forward strand.
CCGGATCCTGATGGAGGTGGCAGTGGTGACCATCGCCAGCGGCCTTTCCTACGGGGAAGAGGAGGCGCCCAGGCAGGCAGCCCCGGTGAGACGGCCCGCCCCAAGGCAGCCGGCCCCAAGACGGGAGGCTCCGGCGCCGCGACAGGCGGCACCGCAGCAGGCACCTGCACAGGCCCAGCAGGCACCGCCCCCATGGGATGCAGACCGGCCCGTTCCGCAGCCGGATGCACCGGGAGTGCAGGCTCCGGCAGAGCCGCCTGTACAGCAGGCTCCGCCTCAGACACCGGCTCAGGGCGATGACCTTGCCCAGATCTGGGAGGATGTCATGGAGGATGCCATCGAGAGCAAACCACAGATGAGCATGATGCGGGGCGCCCACCTGGCAGCCATGAACGAGAAAGAGTTCAAACTCGTCGTGGAGAGCGACTTCATGAAGATGATGCTGGAGAGGGAAGCAGATCTCCTTTGTTCTCTGATGGAGAAGAGGACCGGCACCTGGCGGAAGATGGTCTGCCGCCTGGACGGCGAGAAAGAAGAAGAAAGCAGGGAGTCCGAGCTGGCCCGCATCGCAGAAGAAGCGTCGGCCGTGCTGGGGACCACCGTTAGAATCAAATAAGACAAGAATAGAATGGAGGAATCATCATGGGAAGAGGAATGAAAGCAGGCAAGCGCGTTAAGACCGGCGGAGGCGGCGGTGGCCGCAAGGGCCAGATGGCGCAGATCCAGCAGATGCAGGCAATGCAGGCACAGATGGAGAAGATGCAGGCTGAGCTTGAGGAACAGGAAGTTACCGCAACCGCAGGAGGCGGCGTAGTCACAGCTGTCGTCAGCGGCAAGAAGGAGCTGGTGAGCCTGACCATCGATAAGGATGTCGTAGATCCGGATGATGTGGAAACTCTGCAGGATCTGGTCATCGCAGCCGTAAATGAGGGAATGCGTCAGGTAGATGAGATCACCAACAACGAGTATGGCAAACTGACTGGCGGACTGAACATTCCGGGACTGTAAAGATGCAGTATCCGAGACCGCTTGGCCGGCTGGTTGGAGAACTCTCCAAGCTGCCCGGCATTGGAAATAAAACAGCCCAGAGGCTGGCCTTTCACGTTCTGTCCCTGAGTGATCAGGAGGCGGGGGCGCTGGCGGATTCCATCACGGAGGCGAAGCGTTCCATGCGTTACTGCTCCGTCTGCGGCAATCTGACGGACCAGGATCCCTGCAGCATCTGCAGCAATGAGGCCCGCCGCCGGGACGTGATCTGCGTGGTGGAGAACCCTCAGGACGTCATGGCTATGGAGCGGATCAAGGAATACGACGGGCAGTACCATGTGCTGAACGGTGTGATCTCGCCCATGGACGGCATCGGCCCCGAGGACATCAACCTGCGCCAGCTGATCGTGAGGCTGCAGGAGCACAGTGAAATCAAGGAAGTGATCCTGGCCACCAATCCCAACATCGAGGGAGAGGCCACGGCGATGTACATCGCCAGGCTGCTGAAACCCTCCGGGATCCGGGTCACACGGATCGCCCACGGACTTCCTGTGGGCGGCGACCTGGAGTACGCCGACGAGGTCACGCTGCTGAAAGCAATGGAAGGAAGGAAAGAACTGTGAAGAGGATTCTGTCTTTTCTGTTGATCGTTTTATTGGTGACAGGGCTCGCTGTCCCGTCTTTTGCTGCCACCAGCACAAAGCCCACCGCAGAGGTCCGCGGAATGTGGGTGCCTTTCTGCGACTTTGAGGCTTTGGGGCTGAAGGATAAGACGGAGGCACAGTTCCGCACCAATTTCAGAGCCTTCCTGAAGAAGGCCAAGGCCCAGGGAGTGAACCGGATCTATTTCCACGTGCGCGCATTTGACGATGCGTCATGGAAATCCAAGACTTTCAAGGCCTCCGAATACCTGACGTCCAAAGCATCAGGAAAGAAGACGGCGGCCAAGACCTATACCTATGACCCGCTGAAGGTGGTCATACAGGAATGCCGGAAGAAGGATATGGCCATCGAGGCCTGGATGAATCCCTACCGGATCACCCACGAGTGTTACCTGAATCCCAAATCCGGATACAGCACCAAGAGGATCCGGAAGGCGGTGAAGGAACTTGCGAAATACGATCTGGACGGGATCCATTTCGACGACTACTTCTATCATTCCAGAAGCAAGTACCGGACGCCGACCTGGAGGACGGCACTGGCAGTCACTGTCAAAGGGAAGGACACCAAGGCCCTGCCCAGCAACTACTATAAGAAGAAGTATGTAAATAAGATGGTGAAGACCATCTATAAAGAAGTACATAAGAAGAAGGGCAGGACCTTCGGGATCAGTCCTCAGGGAAACTACGACAACTGTATGGCAAGCGGCGCAGATGTGGATACCTGGCTTGCGAAGAAGGGCTATGTGGACTACCTGATGCCCCAGATCTACTGGACCGATAAGTGGGGACGGAAGGGCGATTTCGCCATGTTCTCCGGACGGCTCCTCCTTTGGACCGGACTGAAACGGAGAAAGGGAGTCCGCCTGTATGTGGGACTGGCTTTGTACCGCACCGGCGAAAGCTACAAGGACGACCCCGGCTGGAAAAAGTCCAACACCAATCTGAAGAGACAGGTGGTCAAACTGAGGAAGGCCGGCTGCAGCGGATTCTCGCTGTACACCGCCAAAGATCTGTACCGGGACGGTGCGGCGAAAGAATTGAAATATCTTAAGAAAGTACTGAAATAAGGAGAACCAATGAATCGCTACGAACTGGAACATAGCATTCTGCCTTCGCGGTTCTATGAAGACTGCGAGGGAATGATAAAGGAAATTGAAGAAAAAGGTGCGGAATACTTTGTGGCAGCCTTTGAGGCAGGTGAAGGAAGCCCCTGGACGGCAGAGCAGTTTGACGCGGGACTTCTGGAGTACGAAGGCGGCGTCAACATCCTGAGGGCGTTTCTGCCCAAGCCGGAGACCCCGGCCCAGAGCGCTGCGCTGTACCTGCTCTATGACCAGGAGTATGCTCCGCTGCGGTATCTCACCGTGGAGCTGGATCCCGACGGGAAGTACATCCTCATGGGATGGGACCAGAACCTGACTTACAAGCCCTACGGCGACTTCAGCGCTGCCAATGAGCGCACCATGATCGATGAGGTGGTGAAGGAGGTCCTGAACAAGGATGAAGAGGTCTCCGCGGGACTCTATGGCGAGATGCGGGAGCTGCTGAAGGCAAATGAGATCCCCTTCCACGATGATGAGGTGGCGGACTATATCCAGATGTTTGACGTGATCAGCGAGCTCATCGAGCATCGCCTGGAAAAGAGCGAACTGGTGGCGGTATTCGCCAAGCTCATCCCCGTGATGAAGGATACTGAGATCGTGACCAGCCGCGCCAAGATGAAGACTATGTACGAGAACATGGATGAATTCCCGGAATCCGCCGGGAAGCTGGACCGGAAGGCCAAGCTGTTCATCGGATTCAGCGTCTATGCAGCAGTGAATATCCTGTCCGAGAATGATGACAAGAAGCATTACTACATGGGCATTCCTGAATTTCAGTCTGTGGATTATATCAAGTATAAGATGGAGGAGTACTGGGCAATGGACCCGTATATGTTCTCCTTTGCGTTTTAGTAAGCGAGGTTCGGTATGGCAATGAAGATATCGACAAAGGGCCGGTATGCACTGCGTGTGCTCATCGATCTGGCGGAACACAATACTGGGGAGTTTATCCCCCTGAAGGAGATCGCCAAAAGGCAGAATATCTCAGAGAAATATCTCGAGAGCATTATTGTGGTGTTCTCCAAGGAAGGCTATCTGAACGGACAGCGCGGTAAGGGCGGCGGATATCGTCTCGCCCGCAGCGCAGATTCCTATACCGTGGGCGACGTGCTGCGGCTCATCGAAAACGGCATGGCACCGGTGGCCTGCCTGGAAGGGGAAGTGAACACCTGCCCCCGTGCAGGCAGCTGCAAGACCCTCGCCATGTGGGAGGGATTCTACAAACTGACCAACGAGTATTTCGACAGCATCACCGTGGCGGACCTGGCAAACCGGGGCGACAGCGGCGATGACTATGTGATTTAAAAGTGGTTGAGAGACCCGTCCGAAAGGACGGGTTATTTTTTTTATTTTCCCTCTTTACAAAGAGGATAGCCTGTGCTATATTATATAACATATTAACCTAGTAGGTAAGTAAGGAGGTCGATAATATGCCAGATAAGAAATACAGATTTGAAACTTTGCAGCTGCACGTAGGACAGGAGAAGGCGGATCCCGTTACGGACGCAAGAGCCGTCCCTATCTACGCCACCACATCCTATGTCTTCCATGATTCTCAGCATGCGGCAGACCGTTTTGGCCTGAGAGATCCCGGAAACATTTATGGAAGACTCACCAATTCCACACAGGATGTGTTCGAACAGAGAGTAGCGGCATTGGAGGGAGGCGTCGCCGCCCTGGCCACAGCTTCCGGAGCTGCAGCCATCGCTTATACGATCCAGGCCCTTGCCCGTCAGGGAGAGAACGTCGTCGCTTCCAAGTACATCTACGGTGGCACATACAATTTGCTGGAGCACACCCTTCCCCAGTACGGTATCACTGCCAAATGGGTGGACATCTATGATCCCGAGGAAGTCGCCTCAGCCATCGATGAGAATACAAAGGCCATTCTGATCGAGACTCTGGGCAATCCGTTGGGGAATGTTGCAGATATTGAGGGCATCGCAGAGATCGCCCATGCCAACGGGCTCCCGCTGGTGGTGGATAACACCTTCGCGACACCGTATCTGGTGCGTCCGCTGGAGTACGGGGCGGACATCGTCGTGCACAGTGCCACCAAGTTCATCGGGGGACACGGAACAGCCATCGGCGGCATCATCGTTGACGGCGGCAAGTATGACTGGAAGGCAAATGGGAAATACCCCTGGATCGCAGAAACGAATCCGTCTTATCAC
>CAMOGZ010000062.1 GCA_946614405.1 uncultured Eubacterium sp.
TGATACTTGGTGGGCGACTGCCTGGGAAAGTAGGACGCTGCCAGTTCGCTTTTTTCTTTACGGCTCTTGAGCCGTTTTTTTATTATTCTGCTGAGTTAGGAATTATATGGAAACCTTTTTCATTTTGTGGTATAATATATTACCTATGTAATGGATTCGAAGGGAATAGAGTATGATCATTTTTAAAATCCTATTTTCTATATTAATATGTGTGCCCCTGGGCGCTTTAGGGATCTATCTTTTTGAGAGACTCGTTGATTCAGCGACCGGTGGTAAATAGGTGTTATCATGAGCAAGGCAGGATTATTTATTTCATTTGAAGGACCGGACGGATCCGGTAAATCCACTCAGATCAGCTACCTGAAGGAATTCTTTGAGGAGAAGGGACTGGACTGTGTCTTCACCAGGGAACCCGGCGGTACTGAGATCGGAGAGAAGCTCCGGGACGTGATCCTGGACACCCACAACTATGAGATGTGCGATATGACCGAGGCACTTCTGTATGCCGCAAGCCGGGCTCAGCACGTGAGCCAGGTGATCCAGCCGGCGCTGGATGAGGGTAAGATCGTCGTCTGCGACCGCTATGTGGACTCCAGTGTTGCTTACCAGGGATACGGACGTCAGCTGGGCGGAGATGTGGTTTCCGCCATCAATGATCATGCCATCATGGGCTGTCTTCCGGATGTGACCTTCCTCATCGAGATCGATCCCAAGGATGGGAAGAAACGGATCAAGTCCTCTGAGCGTGACCGCCTGGAAAGTGAGAAGCTCTGGTTCCATAAGAGAGTCTATAAGGGCTATCTGGAGATGGCCGAGAAGTATCCTGAGCGCATTATCGTCATCGACGGCACCGGATCCCGGGAGGAGATGCGGGATGAAATTCTGGGACATGTATCCCGGATCCTGAAAGAACGGGGAATTCTATAATAATAGAAAGGACATCATGGGATTAAGAGCATACGGAAAGTACGGAGACGCGGGTGACAAACTGTCCCAGGCCATTCGTACCGGACGGATTTCACATGCATATATAATAGAAGGCGACCATAACGTAGATAAGTTGGGCTTTGCCATGGAATTTGTGAAGGCCCTTCTCTGCCCGGAGGATCCGGGTGAGGGTTGTGGGCTTTGTTCCACCTGCAGAAGAGTGGAGAATGGCAACTACGAGGACCTGTACCTGGTGCAGCCGGACCGGGACGACAAGAAGGCCACCCTCTCTATCAAGGATGCCGACATCGAGGAGCTTCAGGCGAACCTGAAGATGAAGCCCACGGGGGGAGACCGGAACATCGCCATCATTGACGGCTGCGACGGCATGACGCCCCGGGCCCAGAACCGCTTTCTGAAGACCCTGGAGGAGCCTGCGCCGGGAACGGTGATCCTGCTCCTTTCTGAGAATATGGAGAACCTGCTGCCTACGATCCGTTCCCGCTGCGTGCACTATCGGCTGAATACGCCGGCGGATGCGGGGGAGCTGCCGATGCTGCAGCTGGCAGAGGACCTGCTGGATATGGTCTGGCGGAACGAGTTTTTTTATGATATGAAGGAACGTCTCGACCAGGAGATCACGGACCGGAAGAGCGCTTATGCCTTCCTGGATGCTATGGAAACGGCCATGGGGAATGCTCTCCGGAAGGGGAATTCGACCTCCGGGGATGATTATCTGATCTACGGAGTTCAGTGGATCGAGAAGACAAGAGCGAACATACGACGTAATGTCGGTTTTAAATATGCAATCAGATACCTGATTTTGAAATTGGAGGAATATAAATGGTAAATGTAGCTGGAGTGCGTTTTAAAAGCACCGGGAAGGTCTACTATTTCGACCCCGGTGATTTCGATGTAAAGCCGGGACAAGGCGTCATCGTGGAGACGGCTCGCGGAATGGAGTTCGGGACCATCACCATGGGTGTGACGGCCATCAAGGAAGAAGACGTGACCCGCCCTCTGAAGAGAATCGTCCGCATCGCAGACGATAAGGATATTGCCCGTCATGAGGAGAATGAGAAGAAGAAATCCAAGGCCATGGCCATCTGCCAGGAGAAGATCCGGAAGCATGAGCTGGAGATGAAACTCATTGACGTGGAGTATACATTTGATAATAATAAGGTAATTTTTTACTTCACTGCAGACGGAAGAGTAGACTTCCGTGAGCTGGTGAAGGACCTGGCCAGCGTGTTCAAGATGCGCATCGAACTGCGCCAGATCGGCGTCCGGGACGAGGCGAAGATGCTGGGCGGCGTGGGATCCTGCGGAAGGGGCCTGTGCTGCACCACCTGGCTGTCGGACTTTGAGCCGGTTTCCATCAAGATGGCGAAGGTACAGAATCTGTCCCTGAATCCCACCAAGATCTCCGGCGTATGCGGCAGACTGATGTGCTGCCTGAAGTATGAGAATGACGTTTATCTGGAGCTTCGGAAGGGACTGCCGGATGTCAATGAGAAGGTAAATACCAAGGAAGGCCTGGGCAAGGTCATCGAGACCGACGTGCTGCAGGGCAAGGTGAAGGTCCGCATCTACACCGGCGAGAAGGACGAGAACGGCGCAGACAAGCTGGGCTCAGATATCTTCGTTTACGGCAGAGATGAGGTGGAGCGTCTGGACAAGAAGAACCCGCAGAAGCCGAAGGACAAGGCGAAAGATAAACCCAAGCAGGAGCCTAAGAAAGAATCCAGGAAGGAACCGAAGGCGGAGCCTGCGCAGACGGAATCCGCTGAGGGCGGCGAGAAGGCGTCCAAGCCGAGACGGAATCGCAGAAGACGCCGCAGGGAGCCCAAGCATGAGCAGGCGAATGGATGAGACCGGCTTCGGGTCGGTGAAGATCCTGCAGGATCCTGATACTTTCTGCTACGGCGCAGATGCCGTGCTTCTGGCAGGGTTTGCGGCAGAGCGCCTGAATGCCCGGAAGAACCGGCCGGAAAGGCTTTGTGATCTGGGGACAGGCAATGGCATTATCCCCCTGATCCTCTCGCACAAAACCGAGATACCAGAGCTTCACGGCCTGGAGGTGCAGGAGAAGATGGCGGCCCTTGCCCGGGAGAATGCCGAGCTGAATCACCTGGAAGGACGGATGATCGTGCACCATGCCAACGTGAGGGACCTGATCGGATCCGCCGGGAAGCTGGAGGAAATGGGAGGACCGGGATCCTTCGACGCCGTGACCTCCAATCCGCCTTACACGGCGGGGACCGGAGGCATGCACGGGGAGAATGAGGCCAAGACCATCGCACGCCACGAGGTGCTGGGGAGCCTGGAGGAGTTTCTCCAGTGTGCGTCCCTGCTGCTTCGCCACCGCGGGGATCTGTTCATGATCCATCGCCCGTCGCGGCTGGTGGATCTGTGCGTGCTGTCCAGGAAATGGGAACTGGAACCCAAGGAGTTATGCTTTATCAGCGGCAATCCGGGGGAGAAGGCAAACCTGATCCTGATGCACTGTGTCAAGGGCGGAGGACCGGAACTGAAGGTCCTGGAGCCCGTGTCTGTGAGGGATGGAAATGGCGGTTTTTCGGAATATATGCTCAGTTTTTACGAAAGATGCGTATTATAGAAAAAACTGGTTGCTATTTCTTGGCAAGGGCAATATAATTAAGTTAGGGAAGACTCGCCTCGGCCATGGGGCGTGACTTACAGGAGGTATTCATGGTAACGATCGATTTGAAGTATACGCTGATCTGCATCGTACTGGTCGCACTGATTGCTTTGCTTATCTATCTGGTGTTGCTCGTACGGAGCTTGCTCCCAACGATTAAGAAAGTCGACAAACTGCTGGATGATGCATCGGTAGTTACCGGTGTGGCAACCGGCGCAGTGAATCAGGTAGATGGAATCGTGAACAATCTTGGTGGTGCAATCAACGACGTAGGGAACTCCGTCAGGGGTAATCCGAACTTCGTCGGAGCGGTGTCCAACATCGCAAAAGCAGTAACTTCAACCGTTTCCTATTTCAACGCGTCAGACCAGGATGATTTCTACGCGGAGGAAGCAAGGAGACAACGCAAACAGAATCGCTGAGTTTTGGAAGGTATAACTGCATAGTTTTTTGTGGAAGGAGTACGATATGAAAGCAACAGGTATAGTGAGGCCAGTGGATGCGCTTGGAAGAGTCGTAATCCCGGTAGAACTCAGAAGGAATTTAGGTATTAAGACAGACGATTCGCTTGAGATTTTCGTGGATGGGCAGTATATTATGCTTAAGAAATACGAACCATCCTGCATCTTCTGTGGAGACATCGATGACATTCGCCTGATCCACGGAAAGAGTGTATGTGCCAAGTGCATAGAAGAAATGAAGAAAATGTAATGATTCTTAAGTATTATTAAGCCTGCCTTTGGCAGGTTTTTTAATGTTGGTTATTGAAAGATTTGCGGATAATTAGTATACTTATTATAGCAAATTATTGGAGGGGTAATGTGGCAAAATTTCTAGTACAGAAAAGTGAACCATTAAATGGAGAAGTATACATCAGCGGAGCCAAGAATGCAGTTCTGCCGCTTATGGCTGCCGCTATTTTGTGTGATGAGAAGTGTGTCATGATGGACGTTCCGGACCTTCGGGATGTGGAAGTCATGAAGGATATCCTGACCGCTCTGGGTGCTAAGATCGATGCACCCCAGACGGGGACTCTGGAAATCGAGTTCCCCAACATCACCACCAACGAGGCAGATTATGAACTGGTCCGTAAGATGAGAGCGTCGATCCTGGTCATGGGACCGCTGCTGGCCAAGACCGGCCGCGCGAGGGTCCATATGCCCGGCGGCTGCACCATCGGAGCCAGACCCATCGATCTGCACCTGAAGGGATTCGAGGCGCTGGGCGCCCAGGTGATCCAGAAGGATAATTATGTGGAGGCCATCGCACCGGAAGGAGGCCTCGTAGGAGAGTCCGTTTACCTGGACTTCCCCAGTGTCGGTGCCACGGAGAATATCATGATGGCAGCGGCCCTGGCACAGGGAACGACCTATATCGAGAATGCAGCGGAAGAGCCGGAGATCGTTGACCTGGCGAACTTCCTGAATAAGATGGGTGCCCGGATCAAGGGTGCCGGAACCGATACCATCAAGATCGAGGGTGTCAAGTATATGCGTGGCTGTTCCCACACGGTCATTCCGGACCGCATCGAGACAGGCACATTCATGCTGGCGGGAGCCATCACCCGGGGTGAGATCCTGATCCGCAACGTGGTCCCCGACCACGTCAAGCCCATCGCGGCCAAGCTCCGTGAGTGCGGCGTGATCGTGGAGATGGGAGACGAGGGGATGTACGTGGTGGCAGACCGCAAGCCGCTGACATCCACGGACATCAAGACTCTGCCTTACCCGGGCTTCCCCACAGACATCCAGTCACCGTTCATGTCATTCCTGACCACGGTGGAAGGATCCAGCACCGTCATCGAGACCGTCTTTGAGAACCGGTTCATGCACGTGGCAGAGCTGAACCGTATGGGTGCCAACATCAAGACCGAGGGGAACAAAGCCCTCATCCGCGGTGGCCGCGGACTGGAGGGTGCTCAGGTCATCGCAACAGACCTCCGGGCAGGTGCAGCGCTGGTGCTGGCTGGCCTTGTGGCCAAGGGCACCACGGAGATCTCAGAAATCTATCATATTGAAAGAGGTTACGAACATTTCGTAAAGAAATTTAAGAATTTAGGAGCTAATATACTGCGAATCGACGATTAGGAGGAGAGGTATGGCCGATATTAAAGTATTGGAACTTCTGTCGAAGGAATATCCCAACATTGAGGCTGCTTCGGCAGAGATCATCAACCTGAATGCGATCCTTGCACTGCCCAAGGGAACGGAGTATTTTCTCAGTGACCTTCACGGTGAACACGAGGCGTTCATCCATATGCTGAAGAGCGCGTCCGGAACCATCAAGAGCAAGATCGATGAGCACTACGGCGGAGTTCTCAGTGAGCAGGACCGTGACGATCTTGCTGCACTGATCTACAACGCGGAAGCGGAGATCAAGCGCCGTAAGAAGTCGGAAGAAGACTTCGACAAATGGTGTAACACCGTGATCCATCGTCTGGTTACTATCTGCCAATCTGTATCGACCAAATATACCAGATCCAAAGTCAGAAAACGTCTGCCCCGGAATCTCGATTACGCCATTGACGAGCTGCTCCATGCAGATGATGAGGCCAATAAGAGCCATTACTACAATTCCATCATCAGTTCTGTTATCGAATGCGGCATCGCAGAAGAGTTCATAATCCAGATGGCGGATGTCATCAGCCGCCTGGCCGTGGACCGTCTGCATATCATCGGTGATATCTTCGACAGAGGAGCACATCCGGATGACATCATGGACTTCCTGCTGGATTACCACGACGTAGACTTCCAGTGGGGAAATCACGACATCCTCTGGATGGGTGCGGCCACCGGAAACTGGGCCTGCATCACCAATATGCTGAGAAATAATATCAGCTACAACAACTTCGACATGCTGGAGGTGGGCTACGGCCTGAACCTGAGACCCTTGGCTACTTTCGCTGAGAAGGTCTACGGGGACGATCCCTGTGAGAAGTTCATGCCTCACGTGCTGGACCAGAATGAGTTCGACCCAGTGGATGAGGTGCTGGCGGCCCGTATGCATAAGGCCATCGCCATCATGCAGTTCAAGGTGGAAGGTCAGCGTATCATGGCCCATCCGGAATATGAGATGGAGCACCGCCTGCTGCTGGATAAGATCAACTGGGAGGACGGCACCGTCAACGTAGAGGGAACCATCTATCCTCTCCGTGACACCAATCTGCCTACAGTGGATCCGAAGGATCCATATAAGCTGACAGAGGATGAGGAGAACGTCCTGATGGCCCTGGAGGCATCCATTGTCAACTGTGAGAAACTGCAGAAGCACATCCGCTTCCTGTTCAGCCATGGTTCTCTGTATAAGAAGTTAAACGGCAATCTCTTCTATCACGGCTGCATGCCTATGGATGAGAATGGCGATTTTATCGATGTCAAACTGAACGGCGTCACCAAGAAGGGCAAGGCACTCTTCGATTATCTGGATGAGCAGGTCCGTGCGGCTTACTTCTATCCTGATGAATCCGAAGAGACCGGACGCTCCGGTGACCTGATGTGGTACCTGTGGGCCGGCGCCAAGTCCCCACTGTTCGGCAAAGACAAGATGACCACCTTCGAGCGGCTCTTCATCGCCGACAAGGCACCACATAAGGAGCACATGACTCCGTATTACCAGCTCATCAACGAGCGCTGGTTCTGTGAGAAGATCCTGAACGAGTTCGGAATGGATCCTCACCGTTCCAAGATCCTGAACGGACACGTGCCAGTCAAGATCAAGGACGGCGAGAGCCCCATCAAGGGAGGCGGACTGCTGTACGTCATCGACGGAGGCATCTCCAAGGCCTACCAGAAGACCACCGGAATCGCCGGATATACATTCATCTATAACTCCCGTTTTATGGCTCTGGCAGAGCACAAGCCCTACGAGCCACTGCAGCCGGATGGAACCCAGGTGTTCCACTCCCCGGTGGTGAAGATCGTGGAGACACTGCCGGAACGTATGCTGGTGATCGATACCGACCAGGGCGCGATCCTGCAGGAACAGGTAGAGTACATGAAGCAGCTGGTGGATGCATACCGCAGAGGTATCCTGAAACAGGTCAAGTACGAGCCGAGGAAGAACATATAATCAAGACTCATGAATTGCGCGGGCTGCCCCTTCGGGCAGCCCATTTTTTGCTCCCGAGTCATACCCGAGAGCAATTACCGCAAAATAATTCTAAATTTCTTTTAAAATTCCTTTGACAAATGGGGAAGTATTATATATAATAGACAAGTACGGTAAACGTGCATGCGCCACTAGCTCAATTGGATAGAGTGCCTGACTACGAATCAGTAGGTTGTGGGTTCGAGTCCCGCGTGGCGCACCAGTAATACCAGGTCTTCGGACCTGGTATTTTGTTATGTCTGTGATGC
>CAMOGZ010000063.1 GCA_946614405.1 uncultured Eubacterium sp.
GATTCTTCAACACAGTAGCTTTGTCCCCGTCAAAGAGATTCACGCGATACAGAAGCACCCTCATGGTCTCTCCCACCGAGACGCTCCGGCGTTCCAGAGACCGGCGGCACATGAGCTCCAGTCCGTTGACCTCCAGGATCAGCTCCACCGAGTCGCCCCGGAACAGGACATCCTTCACCACACCGTTCTCCGAGTTGGGGATCAGGTCGTGGAACTTGGGGTTGTCATCCCGGAAGGCTTCCACGTATTCCGGACGGATCACCACCTGGCGGCCGTCGTCGATATCCGGGAATCCCCGGAAACCGCAGAACTTGTCGCAGACGATGGAGTCACCCATGAAGGTGGCGGTGAACACCGTCTTCGGGTCTTTGTAGATCTCGTAAGGTGTGCCGGTCTGCTCCAGCTTGCCGTCCTTCAGGATCACGATGCGGTCCGCCATGTCCACGGCCTCTTCCTGGTCGTGGGTGACGAAGATGCTGGTGACACCCACCTCGTGGATCATCTCACGGAGCCAGCGGCGCAGCTCTTTGCGCACCTTGGCGTCGATGGCCGCGAAGGGCTCGTCCAAAAGCAATAGCGCAGGCTCTGTGGCAAGGGCACGGGCAAAGGCCACTCTCTGGCGCTGTCCTCCGGACAGCTGGTTGGGATAGCGCTTGGCCAGACCGTCCAGGCCTGTGAGCTTCAGAAGCTCATTCACTCTGGCCTCGATCTCGTCCTTGGGACGCTTCTGAATGGTGAGGCCGAAGGCCACGTTATCAAACACGTTCATGTAACGGAACAGGGCGTAGTTCTGGAAGACGAATCCGATCTTCCGGTCTGCCGGCGGCAGATCGTTCACGCATTCTCCGTCGATGTAGATGTCGCCCTCCGTCGGGGTCTCCAGCCCGGCGATCATCCGAAGGAGCGTGGTCTTGCCGCCGCCGCTCGGGCCCAGCAGTGCCACCAGCTCACCCTTCTCGATGCCCAGGTTTACGCCGGATACCGCATCCGGCTCCCCTTCTTTGGTATTTGGAAAGCGCTTGCGCATATTTTTCAGTTCAAGATACATGTTTCTTCTCCCTGTACTCGAAAATATTTCTTAAGATCAGGACCACCACGGCGATGATCACCAATACCGATGATACCGCAAAGGCGGCGATGATGGAGTCGGAGCTTCCTGCCAGATACAGTGCGTCGATCTCCAGGGGCAGTGTGAAGGTCTCCCCTCTCGTCTTGGACAGCGCGTTGACGGCGCCGAATTCTCCAAGAGCACGTGCGGCGCAGAGGATCATTCCGTAGATCAGCGGCCACTTGATGTGAGGGAAGGTCACCCGCCGGAAGATGGTCATGCCTGAGGCGCCCATCATTGCTGCGGCTTCCTCCTCTGCCGTTCCAATGGAATTCAGCACCGGGATCAGCTCTCTGGATACGAATGGGAACGTCACGAAGATCGTGGCCAGTACTACGCCGGGCAGTGCGAATACGATCTGGATGTCCGTGCCCAGTGCCTCATTGATACCGTCCACGATGGGGGCCGCCCATCCCAGCCGGCCGAAGGTCATGATATAGGCAAGGCCTGCGATGACCGGCGATACCGAGAACGGAATGTCGATCAGGGCTCCCAGAGCCTGCTTGCCCCGGAAGGCGAACCGGGTCAGTGCCCAGGCTGCCACAAGGCCGAAGAAGGTATTCACCAGCAAAGCGAATACGGTTGCCAGCAGGGTCACGCCGAAGGCCGAGATCACGTACTCCGTGGACAAAGCCGACAGGTAGAATTCCAGTCCCTTGGACAGGGAATTCCGGATCACGGAGATCAGCGGGAACACCAGCATGAAGAACACGAACAGCACGGCGATGACCACCAGCGCCAGCTCTCCCGCGCCGGAAGGCGCCCTGCCCCGGACCTGGCTTTGTGCGAGTTCGGTGCTGCCCACGCGGCGGGACTGAAATACCGCAACGCCGTTGACGAAGAGCAGCAGCAGGAACGAGATGATCAGCATCAGCAGCGCGATGGCCGTGGCGCTCTCGTAGTCGATGTAGTTCAGCTTCTGCATGATGACGTAGGAGACCACCTGGGTCTTGTTTTTGGCGCTGTTGCCCGAGATGTAGATGACGCTGCCGTACTCGCCGATGCCTCTGGCAAGGGCCAGGCCGAAGCCCGTGAGCATGGCCGGCATGATCTCCGGCATGATGACCCGGCGGAAGACGCCGGCTGGCCGGGCGCCCAGAACGTAGGCTGCCTCTTCATAGGCCGGATCCAGCTTCTCCAGCACCGGCTGCACCGTGCGCACCACGAATGGAATGCCGATGAATACCAGGGCAACCAGGATACCGAGGTGCGTATAGGACACCCGGATCCCCAGGGCCGCCAGAGGTCCTCCCAGCTCTCCCGTGGTGGAGTACATCTTGCTGAGGGTGATGCCCGCAACCGCCGTAGGCAGCGCGAAAGGCAGCTCAATAAGCCCGTCCAGGATCCTCTTTCCGGGGAATTCGAACCGCACCAGCACCCAGGCCAGGATCAGTCCGAAGACACAGTTGAGGAGCGCCGCAAGGAAGGCGCAGACGATGCTCACCACCAGCGCGTTCAGCACGTGGCTGTCGGAGATCACCGCGAAATATTCTTTTGGAGACAGGTGCAGCGAATAGGCCAGCACCGATGCCAGCGGGATCAGAATGAACACCGAAAGCATGGTGATCATGATCCCCATAGTAAGCGAAAAGCCCGGAATAACGCTGTGGTTATTCCGGATCCTCGCAGGTTTCTTATCTGTTCTCATAGATCTCATCGAAGATTCCGCCGTCCATGAAGAACTTCTCATAGGCGGCATCCCATCCACCGAAGTCATCGATGTTGCAAAGGTTCATTTTCAGATCGAATTTGTCGCTGAATTCTTTCAGCACTTCCTCATCGGAAGGACGATAGCCGTACTCGCCGATGATCTTCTGGGCATCCTTCTCGTACAGATGAGCCAGGTAATCCTTGGCCACCTGCTCGGTGCCGTCCTTCTTGGCATTCTCATCCACGATGGCTACGCTGGGCTGCGCCAGGATGCTGATGCTCGGGGACACGATCTCATAATCATCCGGATACTCGGAGAGGGTCTGCAGAGCCTCGTTCTCCCATGCCAGGAGCACGTCGCCCTGTCCGTTCTCAACGAATGTGGTGGTGGCGCCTCTGGCCCCGGAGTCCATAACGGAAACGTTGGCATAGAGCTTCCGCATGAAGTCCTTTACTTTGTTCTCATCTCCGCCGAATTTCTCGGAGGCATACTGCCATGCCGCCAGGAAGTTCCAGCAGGCTCCGCCGCTGGACTTGGGGTCCGGTGTGATGATGTCCACGCCGTCCTTGATCAGGTCGTCCCAGTCCTTCAGGTTCTTTTCATTGCCCTTTCTGACCAGGAAGACGATGGTGGACGTGTAAGGGGAAGACTGGCGGTCGAACTCTTCGATCCAGCCCTCCTCGATCAGTCCGGCCTGCTCGATCAGAGTGATGTCATGGGCCAGTGCCAGTGTTACCACGTCGGCGTCACTGCCCTCCACCACGGATCTTGCCTGTCCGCCGGATCCGCCGTGGGACTGCACCACCTCAACCTTGGTGCCGGTCTCTTCCTCATAAACTTCTGTGAACCACTCATTATATGCTGCATAAAGTTCTCTGGTCGGGTCATAGGATACGTTGGTGATTTTGACGGTGCCGTCATTGGCTTTCTCGGATCCGCCGCCGCATGCTGTCAGACCGATGGTCAGAGCTGCGGCAAGGAGGATCACAACCGCCTTGCGAATATTCCCTTTCATTTCTCCATTTTCCTCCCTTTTGATTTATAAATAAGCCTCTAAAGCATTCAGCACGATCTCGGTGGCATCTTCCAGGCTGTACTTGCTGGTGTCGATGGTGATCTCCGGGTTCTCCGGTGCCTCATAGGGGCTGTTGATACCGGTGAAGTTGGGGATCTCGCCGGCTCTGGCCTTCTGATACAGGCCCTTCACGTCCCGGCGCTCGCATTCCTCCAGCGGGGTGCTGACATAGATCTCGATGAAGTCGTCGGTTCCCACGATCTCTCTGGCCCGTCTCCGGTCGCTGCGGTAGGGCGAGATGAATGCGGTTAGGACGATGAGGCCCGCGTCGTTCATCAGCTTGGAGACCTCGCTGATGCGTCGGATGTTCTCGATTCTGTCCTTCTCGGTGAATCCCAGGTTGTGGTTCAGTCCCATACGGATGTTGTCTCCGTCCAGGAGCATGGTGTGCTTGCCCTTCAGGGACAAAGCCTTCTCCACTGCATTGGCCAATGTGGACTTGCCGGCTCCGGAAAGTCCTGTGAACCACAAAGTCTTCGGCTTCTGGTTCAGCATGGCGGAACGCATCTGACGTGTGATGTCCAGTTCCTGCCAGACCACGTTTTCGGAACGTCTCAGATGGTACTTGATGGTGCCGCAGGCACTGGTCATGTTGGTCACGCGGTCGATGAGGATAAACTCACCGAGACTGCGGTGACGGGAGAAGCTGTCAAATACGGCGTCCTTGGCCATGCCGATCTCACAGCGGGCCAATTCGTTTTTGCCGATGGATTTACATGGGATGTGCTCTCCGGTGTTGACGTCGATCCGATAGTCGATCTTCATCACCGTTGCAGGGACCTTCTGGGTCCCCAGCTTCAGAAGGTAGCTCTTACCTTCAATGAGCTCGGTGTCATCCATCCAGAGGATGGCTGCGGTGAACATGGATGCGACCTTCACGTTGGCATCCTTCACCAGAACGCTTCCCCGGGATACGTCCACTTCTCTGTCCAGGCATACTGTCACCGGCATCTCCACGGAGGCCTCTTCCACTTCCTTGTCCGTATGGAGGATCCGGCTGACCACAGCCGTTTCTTTTCCGGGCAGGATGGCGACCTCATCGCCCACGTGGATGTCGCCGCTTTCGATCTGTCCCTGGAATCCACGGAAAGTGTGATCCGGGCGGCAGACTCTCTGGATGGGCAGGACGAATCCTTCCTCCGCCTGATCCGGCGTTACGTTGACATTCTCCAGCCAGGCCAGCAGGGTGTCCCCCGTGTACCATGGCATATTTTCTGATCTGGTGGTGACGTTGTCTCCCTCGGTGGCGGACACCGGGATCACCTTCACATCCTGCAGAGCCAGAGTTTCTGTCAGCTCACGGATGTCTTTCTCGATATTATCATATACTTCCTGGCTGTAGCCCACCAGGTCCATCTTATTCAGTGCGAATACGAAATGACGGATACCCATCATGGCACAGATCCTGGCATGACGGCGGGTCTGGATCAGGATGCCCTGTGAGGCGTCCACCAGGATCACCGCCAGGTCCGCAAAGGATGCGCCCACGGCCATGTTTCTGGTGTATTCTTCATGTCCCGGGGTGTCCGCAACGATGAAGCTCCGTTTCTCTGTGGTAAAGTAGCGGTAGGCCACATCGATGGTGATGCCCTGCTCCCGCTCTGCCATCAGACCGTCCAGCAGCAGCGAATAGTCGATCTCACCGCCCCGGCTTCCCACCTTACTGTCCAGCAGAAGGGACTGGGCCTGGTCTGCAAACAGCAGCTTTGCGTCATAGAGCATATGACCGATGAGAGTCGATTTTCCGTCATCTACGCTTCCGCAGGTGATAAATTTCAATAATTCCTTCATGTTTAGAAATACCCTTCTCTTTTTCTCTTCTCCATGCTGGCGGATCCCCCGTCCTTGTCGATGACACGGCTGGTCCGTTCGGACTCTGCTGCGCTGAGGGTCTCCTCGATGATCTCATCCAGTGTGGTGGCGTTGGATTCCACGCCCCCGGACAGCGGATAGCATCCCAGGGTGCGGAAACGGACCATTTTCATCTCCGGCTTCTCGCCCGGCTTCAGGGGAAAACGGTCGTCGTCCACCATGATCAGGTTGCCGTCCCGTTCCACCACCGGACGCTCTGCAGCAAAGTACAGCGGCACGATGGGGATGTTCTCCTGTTTGATATACTGCCAGATATCGCTCTCCGTCCAGTTGGAGATGGGGAATACGCGGATGCTCTCGCCCTTCTTGATCTCTGTGTTATAGCACTTCCACATCTCGGGTCTCTGGTTCTTCGGATCCCAGGCGTGCTCGCTGTTACGGAAGGAGAACAGGCGCTCCTTGGCCCGGCTCTTCTCCTCGTCCCGGCGGCCGCCGCCGAAGGCTGCGGTAAACCCGTATTTATTCAGGGCCTGTTTCAGGGCCTGTGTTTTCATGATATCCGTGTAGGCGGCACCATGGTCGAAGGGGTTGATCCCCTGGCGGAGTCCGTCTTCATTGATGTACTCCAGCATCTCGATGCCAAGCTCCTTGGCACGGCGGTCCCGAAACTCGATCATCTCCTTGAACTTCCATGTGGTGTTTACATGGAGGAAAGGAAATGGCGGTTTCTCCGGATAGAAGGCCTTCATGGCCAGGTGCAGCATAACAGAGGAGTCCTTACCGATGGAATAGAGCATCACCGGCTTCTCACACTCCGCAGCGACCTCTCTCATGATGTAGATCGCTTCTGCTTCCAGTCGTTCCAAATGATTCATACATTTCTCCGTTCACAAGAAAAGACAACTGGGCCGTTGTCTCTCCTCTATTTATTGTTCTTCACTACGTATCCCATTCCCCGGATGGTGTGGATCAGTTTGTTCTCATATCTCGCGTCGATCTTCTTGCGCAGAAGCCGGATGTACACATCCACAACATTGGAGCTGACATCGTCGTTCACGTTGTAGATATTATCCATGATCTGCTGTCTTGTCATCACGATCCCCTGATTCCGGATCAGATACTCCAGAATAGCATATTCCCGCGGCGAAAGCTGGATCTCTTCTCCGTCCCGGAACACAGCCCGGTTGGAAGTGTCCACTTCCAGTCCGTCGCAGCGATACACGTTCTCCCGAACGTTCACCTGTTTGCGGAGGATCAGGCGCAGTCTCGCCAAAAGTTCCGGAAAAGCAAAGGGCCTTACCAGAAAGTCGTCGGCGCCGCCGTCAAGTCCTTCCACAATGGTCTGTGTATCACCTTTTGCAGACAGCAAAAGAACCGGCACCTGCATCCCCTTGGTCCGAATGTCTGCCAGGACCTGCATCCCATCCATATCCGGGAGATCCAGATCCAGAAGCATTGCGTCGTAAGCTGCATAATTCAGGTATTCCAGTGCCGTCGCTCCGGTGTGACAACTGTCCACATTATAGTTTTCATTTTTCAGGCGTTCCGAAAGCCCCTTAGCGGCCTCCGTTTCGTCTTCAACAACTAATATTCTCATGCGGTTCCTCGATACACACTAACCTGTATAGATTTTACTGCATTAAAATGAAAAAAAGATGAAAGAATGCATTAAAATGAACATCCCGGACAAATAGCGCAAATCTCTCTCATAATTGAAAATCAGAGATGGACTTTCACACTTTGATGGAGTAAAATTAAGATGAGATGAAAGGCACCAAGTGTTGACATGAAAGGGAGTAAATTATGAAGAGAAAGATATTTACCGTCGTCCTTTCTCTGGTCCTCTGTATCTGCATGCTGCCCGCCGGGGTATTTGCGGCAGAGGATGGAAAGACCGGTGCGGAAGGCTTTGTGCCTGAGCCATACTTCAGCCAGAATCTCTGGGACATGTATGACGCAGGCAAGCTCACCCTTCCGGCGGAATGGACGGATGTGAAACTCAGCAAAGAAGAAAAAACCGGGGGCCTGATGATCAAGGGGCCCAAGGCCCAGATCGCAGAAGGGAAGATCGTCCTGGCGGAACAGTTCGACTTCGCCCAGGGCGCCGTGGGACGTATTACTGTCACCGGCCTGGGCGACCGCAAGCAGAAGGTCAACGCGGAGG